>NZ_JBQLZP010000615.1:0-6412 GCF_052168335.1 Roseicyclus sp.
GACCTCTTCCTGATGGGGCGCGAGGCCGACAGGCTCCAGCCGCGCGGTGTGGCGCCC
Organism: Roseicyclus sp.; assembly: GCF_052168335.1. Lineage (GTDB taxonomy): Bacteria > Pseudomonadota > Alphaproteobacteria > Rhodobacterales > Rhodobacteraceae > Roseibacterium. The sequence goes on from NZ_JBQLZP010000615.1 coordinate 58, forward strand.
CTCGCCGCGATGGCGCGCCAGGGCGTGCGCTGCGCGGTGGCGTCCAACAACATCATGAACCCCTTCACGCCCTATGGCGACGCCAACCTCGTGCGCATGGCGAACCTCTTCGCCAATGTCGCGCACCTGTCGACCGACGCCGAGATGGAGGCCTGCTTCGCCATGGTGGCGCAGGATGCGGCGGCACTCCTCGGCCTGCCGCACCGCCTCGAGGTGGGCGGCCCCGCGACGATGGTGATGCTCGCGGCGCCGGATGCGGCGGGCGCGGTGCGCGCCGTCGCGCCCGCCCGCGCCGGCTGGTTCGAGGGACGCCCGACATTCGACCGGCCCGCGCCGCAGCTCTTCGGCCCCTGAGGCGCGCGAAGCCGGTTGAACCCGCGCCGCGCATGGTGTCCTCTCCACGGACCGATAGGGAGGACACCAAGATGACGAACCACCTGACGCGCTCCGCCGCGCTCGGCCTCGGCCTGGCCTTCGCCGCCGTTCCCGCCGCCGCGCAGGACGCATGGCCCACCGGACCCGTGCATGTCTATGTCGGCTTCCCGGCCGGCTCCTCGCCCGACGTGCTGGCGCGGATCATCACCGACCCGCTCGCCGAGCGCCTCGGCCAGCCCATCGTGGTCGAGAACCGTCCCGGCGCAGGCGGCGTCATCGGCATCCAGCAGATGCTGGCCGCCGCGGGCGACGGGCACACGTTCGGCACCACGATCAACGGCCCGATGACGACCTCGCAGCGGATGATGGACGACACCGGCTACGACGTCGCGACGGACATCGTGCCCGTGACGCTGATCGCCACCTCGCCGCTGGTCCTCGCCGTCTCCTCAGCCTCCGAGATCACCGATGTCGGCGGCTTCATCGCCGCCGCCGGAGCCGAGCCCGAGGCGATCGCCTACGGTTCGGTCGGCCAGGGCTCGGGCGCGCACCTGACGGCCGAGCTCTTCGCCGCCGAGGCGGGCGTCGAGATGCTGCACGTTCCCTTCACCAGCTACGCCGAGGTCACGACCTCGATCATGGGCGGCGAGATCGACGCGGGCTTCATGGCGCCGTCGGCCGCCCTGCCCCATGTCGAGGCCGGCACCATGCGGATGCTCGGCATCACCTCGGCCGAACCCTTCCCGCAGGCGCCCGACGTGCCGGTGCTCGCGGGCCAGGCGGGCCTGCCGGACGACTTCCGCGCCGAGCTCTGGAACGCCTTCATCGCGCCCGCGGGCACCGACCCCGCGGTGGTCGAGCGCCTGAACGCCGAGATCAACGACATCCTGTCCGACCCCGCCGTCCAGGAGCAGCTCCTGAACATGGGCTGGAGCGCCGCGCCCGGCACGCAAGGCGACCTCGCCGAGCGCATCGCGGCCGACACCGAAATGTGGGGCGCGGTCATCGACCGGGTCCAGGCGCAGCAATAGGCCGCGCGCCGGTGAACCGCGACTGGCCCGACGTCCTGGGCGGGCTCGCGCTCGCCGGCATCGGGGGCCTGGCACTCGGCTGGGCCCTCGGCCACTACGATCTCGGCACGCTCCGGCAGATGGGGCCGGGCTTCTTCCCGGCGGTGCTGGGCGGGCTCCTCCTCGGGCTCGGCCTGATCGTGGCGCTGCCCGCCCTGGTCCGGCCGGGCGAGGCGCCGCGGATCGACCTCGGCTCGGTGGCGGCGGTCCTCGGCGCCATCCTGATCTTCGGCTTCGGCCTGCGCCTCCTGGGCCTGGCGCTGGCCACCGCGGCCTCCGTCCTCGTGGCGAGCCTCGCCGCGCCGCATGCCGGCTGGCGCTGGCGCGTCCTTCTCGCGCTCGCCGTGACCGCGATCACGCTCGTCGTCTTCAGCCTCGGCCTGCGGATGACCCTGCCCCTCTGGCCGCGCCTGCCGTGACGACCTGGGAGGGGCTTCTCTACGGCATCGGCTTCGCGCTCCAGCCCGAGGTCCTGGTCTATTGCCTGCTCGGCGTCGTCCTCGGCACCTTCGTGGGCGTCCTGCCGGGGATCGGCGCGATGGCGGCGATCTCGCTCCTCCTGCCCGTCACCTACTACATCACGCCCGAGGCCGCGCTCATCATGCTGGCGGGCGTCTACTACGGCGCGCAATACGGCGGCGCGGTCGCCTCGATCCTGATGCGGCTGCCCGGCACGCCGCAATCGGCGGTCACCACGCTCGACGGCTACCCGATGGCGCAGCAGGGGCGCGCGGGCGTCGCGCTCTTCGCGGCGATGGCCTCGTCCTTCGCGGGGTCGGTCATCGGGATCGTGGTCCTCGTCGTCCTCGCCGGCTGGCTGTCGCGCGCGGCCACGGCCTTCGGCGCGGCGGACTACGCGGCGATGATGATCCTCGGCCTCGTCGCGGCCTCCACGATCGGGACGGCGCGGCCCGCCAAGGGCTTCGCGATGGTGGTGCTCGGTCTCCTGCTCGGGACGGTGGGCACGGACGTGAACTCGGGCGTTCAGCGCTTCACCTTCGGGCAGACGGAACTGCTCGACGGCATCAACCTCGTCGCGCTCGCCATGGGCCTCTTCGGCGTGGCCGAGGTCATCGCAAACGTGCGCGACCCCGAGCGGCAGAGCCTGTCCGAGCGCATCGGCCTCCGCCGCCTGATGCCCTCGCGCGAGGAGCTGCGGCGGATGGGCTGGCCCACCCTGCGCGGCAGCGCGCTCGGCAGCTTCTTCGGCGCCCTGCCGGGGACGGGATCGACGCTCTCCTCCTTTCTCAGCTACGCGATGGAGCGGCGCGTCGCGCGGCAGCCCGAGCGCTTCGGCAACGGCGCGGTCGAGGGCATCGCGGGCCCCGAGGCCGCGAACAACTCGGCCTCCATCACCGCCTTCGTCCCGACGCTGACGCTCGGCATTCCCGGCGACCCGATCATGGCGCTGATGCTCGGCGCCCTCGTCATCCACGGCATCCAGCCCGGCCCCCTGATGCTCGAGGCGCGGCCCGACATGTTCTGGGGCCTCGTGGCGAGCTTCGGGATCGGGAACCTGATCCTGCTGATCCTGAACCTGCCGCTCATCGGCATCTGGGTGGCGATGCTGCGCATCCCGTTCCGCTGGCTCTATCCCGCGATCCTCGTCTTCCTCTGCCTCGGCGTCTACTCGGTCCGGGGGCTCACCTACGATATCGCCGCCGTGGCGCTGATCGGGCTTGCAGGCTACCTGCTGGCGCTGGCGCGGTTCAGCCCGGCGCTGCTGCTTCTGGGCTTCGTGCTCGGCCCGCTGATCGAGACGCACCTGCGCCGGGCGCTCCTGATCTCGCGCGGCGACCCGATGGTTTTCCTTGAACGGCCGATCGCCGCCGGCTTCGTGGCCGCGACGGTCGCGCTGCTCCTGCTGTCGGCCTGGCAGGCCTGGGGACGCAGGCGGCGCGCCCGCGGCTGACGCACGCGCGCGACGACGGCCGGATGCCGCCCGTTCGGCCGCGCCGCGGGAACCCGTACTGCCGTTCAACCGTTGGCCAGCGCGTCGAGCACGGCCATGGTGTCCGGCTGCCATTCCATACCCTTCCAGATCGAGGCGGCACCTGTGGTCCATGATCCTCACGAACGCCGTCAAGCCGCCAACCCGAGCGGCGCTTCCGGCGCCACGAACGCCGGCCCGGACGACGCCGCATCCGACACAGCCGAGTTTCGGCTCGTCTTCGCGCCACGCTGGGCCGTGGTCGGCATCTTCCTGATGCTGCTGGTCGCGGGCATGGCCTATGCGCGCGCGTTCCTGATGCCGGTCGTCCTCGGCGTCCTCCTGCACCTCGTCTTCACGCCGGTCAGGCGCCGGATGGAACGGTGGGGCCTCGGGTCTGGTGTCGCGGCCTCCCTCATCGTCGGCACGTTGCTGCTGACGCTCTTCTTCGGCGTGTTCAGCCTGTCCGGTCCGGTCGGCCAATGGGTCGAGCGCGCGCCGATGATCGGGTTCGAGGTCCGGGAGAAACTCGGGGACATCCTCGAAGCCACCGAGGGCGTCCAGGAAGCCGCCGAACAGGTGGACGACCTCGCCGACGGCGGCGGCGACGAGGAGGAGCCGGGCGTTCAGCGGGTTCGCGTGGAGGAAGACAGCGGGCTCATGGCCTATCTCCTGACCCTGCCGACGGTCCTGGCGCAGATCGTGTTCACCCTGGTCCTGATGTTCTTCCTGCTGTCGTCGGGCGACATGTTCTACGAGAAGCTCGTGCATGTCCTGCCGACCTTCCGCGACAAGCGGCGCGCCATCAGGATCGCCTACGACATCGAGCGGAAGCTGTCCCGCTATCTGTTCACCATCACCCTCGTCAATGCGGGTCTCGGCGTCTGCGTGGGCGTCGCGATGTGGGTCTTCGGCATGCCGAACCCCGTGCTCTTCGGGATCCTCGCGTTTCTCCTCAACTACATTCCCTACCTCGGAGCCATCCTGGGCGTCGTCATCGCGACGCTCGTGGGGCTGGTGAGCCTCGATGTCGCCCAGCAGGCGCTGCTCGTGGGCGCCACCTATTTCGCGCTCACCTCTCTCGAGGGCCAGATCGTCACGCCCTACTTCGTCGGACGCAACCTCAGCCTCAACACGGTCGTCGTGTTCCTGTCGGTGACGCTGTTCGCGTGGCTTTGGTCGGTGGTCGGCATGCTCGTCGCGACGCCCCTCCTCGTCACGCTCAGGACCTTCTGCGAGCAGATCCCGGCTCTCGAGGGTCTCGGGCATTTCCTGTCGGGTCGGGGAGCCGAGACGAGGACGGAGAAGCCGCTGTCGGACGAGACATAGCACCACCACGCCCCGCCCCTCGAGATCCCGGCGACGGTCGGCCATGCCGCCGGATGCGACGCGGCGCGGCCTCCCGGGCCACGCCCCAGCATGTCTTCGGTTTCCTCTCGGGCCGGGATCGGTGAGCATCGCGACGGGGCCAATCGTGCCGTCGCAGGGCGCCACGGGCGTGTGGCGGCTCCGCGGAACCGGGCCTCGGCGGTCCGATGCAACGGAACCCATCGCTGCCGGTTGTCGCTGAAGGCGCGAGATGGAGGGGAAGATGACGAGAGACGAGCGCTGGTGGCAGGCCGCCACCGGGTACCAGGTCTACCCGCGGAGCTTCTTCGACCGGAACGGCGACGGCGTCGGCGACATCCCCGGCATCGTCTCGAAGCTCGATCATCTCGCCGATCTCGGGATCGGCTTCCTCTGGCTGTCGCCGGTCTACGCCTCGCCCATGGCCGACAACGGCTACGACATCTCCGACTATCGCACGATCGCTCCGGAGTTCGGCACGCTGGAGGATCTCGACACCCTCGTCGCCAGGGCGCGCGACCGCGGCATCGGCGTCGTCATGGACCTGGTCGTCAACCACACCTCCTCGGACCACGACTGGTTCCGGACCGCCCGTGCCGACCCGCGCGCGCCCGAACACGACTTCTACATCTGGCGGGCACAAGGCGCCGACGGCGCGCCGCCGGACGACCAGCAGGCCGTCTTCGGCGGGCCCGCCTGGCATTGGGTCGAGGAGGTCGGCCTCTACCACTACGGCCATTTCAGCGCCGAGCAGCCGGATCTGAACTGGAGCAATCCGGCCCTGCGGGCCGAGATCTGGGACATGATGCGCTGGTGGCTCGACCGCGGGATCGCGGGCTTCCGGATGGATGTCATCAGCCTCATCGGCAAGGACGTGGACGCGCGGATCTACGAGGAGGGGCCGACGCTCCACGATCACCTCCGGGAGATGCACCGCGAGGTTCTCGCGGGACGCGACATCGTGACGATCGGCGAATCCTGGGGCGCCTCGACAGAGACCGCGCGCCTCTACTCCGGGAGGGACCGCAACGAGCTCGACATGCTGTTCCAGTTCGACCACGTGGTCGAGGGCTGGGACCCGCTGAGCGGCAAGTGGGGCGCGCGGGACGTCGACCTGGTGGCCTTCAAGCGCATCATGAACGCCTGGCAGGCCGCGCTGTCGGAGGACGGGTGGAACGCGCTCTTCCTGTCGAACCACGACCTGCCCCGGCAGGTCTCGCGCTTCGGCTCGGACGGGGAGCATCGCGTCGCCTCCGCGAAAACGCTGGCCACGGTGATGCATCTCATGAAGGGCACGCCGTTCGTCTACCAGGGCGAGGAGATCGGCATGACCAATGCGCGCTTCACCCGGATCGACCAGTATCGCGATCTCGAGACGCTGCGCCATTACGGCGAGCGGATCGCGGGCGGCATGACGCCCGAGGCGTTCCTCGCGGCGGCACGGGCATTCGGCCGCGACAACGCGCGGACGCCGATGCACTGGACCGCGGGCCGCAACGCGGGCTTCACCGACGGGAGCCCCTGGATCGAGGTCAACGGCAACCACACCGAGATCAACGTGGAGGCGGACCGCGCCGATCCCGACGGCGTCTTCCAGCACTACCGGAGGCTGATCGCCCTGCGCCGCGAGATG
>NZ_JBQLZP010000616.1:0-1987 GCF_052168335.1 Roseicyclus sp.
GGCGAAGAAGGCGTCGGGCTTCTCGACCGTGATGCGGTTCTGCTTGATCGCGTAGCCTTCGCGCACCTTCTTGCGGCGCCGCGTCCGCCCGCGCAGGAAGCCGAGCAGCCCCGGCTCCTGCTTGACGTGGCGGGCCTCGAGCTCGGTCAGGAAGATGCGCGTCAGCTCGCCCACGCGGGTGGCGTGGCGGAAGTAGTCCTGCATGAAGTGCTCGACCGCGCGGCGCCCGGAATGGGGCTGGTAGCCCATGCGCTCGGCCACGGCGACCTGGTTGTCGAACGAGAGCTGGTCCTGCGCGCGCCCCGCGATCAGGTGCAGGTGACAGCGCACCGCCCAGAGGAAGCGCTCGGCCGCGTCGAAGGAGGCGAACTCCTCGGGCCGGAAGATGCCGCGGTCCACCAGGTCGCCCACCCGCGCGACGCCGTGCTCGTACTTGGCGATCCAGTAGAGCGTCTGGAGGTCGCGCAGCCCCCCCTTGCCCTCCTTCACGTTCGGCTCGAGCATGTAGCGCTGGCCGCCCTGCTTCTTGTGGCGGTTGGCGCGCTCCTCGAGCTTGGCCTCGATGAACTCGCCCACCGTCCCGTCGAAGAGCTGCTGGCGGAGCGCCGTCTGAAGCTCGGCCGCGACGGACTCCTCGCCGGCGAGGAAGCGCATCTCCAGAAGGCTCGTCCGGATCGTGACGTCCTGCTTCCCGAGGCGCAGGCACTCCTTCACCGTGCGCGAGGCGTGGCCCACCTTCATCCGCAGGTCCCAGAGCATGTAGAGCGCGGATTCGATCACCTTCTCGATCGCGGCGGTCATCTTCCACGGCGTGACGAAGAGGAGGTCGACGTCGGAGAAGGGCGCCATCTCGCCCCGCCCGTAGCCGCCGACGCCGAGCACCGCCATGCGCTCGGACGCGGAGGGGAGGGGGTTGGGGTGCAGGTGCGTCTCGGCCACGTGCAGCACCTCGCGCACGAGGCAGTCGGTGAGGTGGCAATAGGCCCGCGTCGTGCGCCGCGCGGCGAGGGGGAGCTGGCCGAAGGCCTCGGCGATGGCGTCGCGCCCCCGCTGGCTCGCCTCCGACAGGACGGCGACGGCGGCGGCGCGGATCGCGGCTGCGTCGCGGGCGTCCCGGCAGGCGGCGTCGATCGACGCACGAACGGCCTCCGCGTCGAAGATCGCGGAGGCCGGGACGATCAGCGTCCCCGGTTCGGTGGCGTCGGTGAGGCGGGGGTTCCGGTCAGAGACCGGCACCGCCGAGGCGTCTTGGGGCGGGGTCAACGATGGCCACCTGGTTGTCGATCACTTGGGCGATCGCGAGCGCCCGCTCGTTGGTGCCGTCGGCCAGCAGCCGGAAGACGCCGCTCGCCCCCTGGAACCCGGCCGAGGCGGTCAGGTCCGCACCGCCGACGCGGCCCGTGGCCGCCGCCGTCTCGGCGATGGCGCGCATCCCGTCATAGGCGATGGCGGCGAGGTTGTGGGGCGGCGCGCCGTAGGTCGCGGCGTAGCGCGCCTCGAACCCGGCGATGGCGCCGGCATCGGGCACCGCGAACCAGCCGCCCTGGAGGCCGGCGAATTCCAGCGTTTGCGGCGGCACGTCCCAGCGGGTGATCCCCAGGACGCGCACCGCCGAGGTGTCGAGCCCGTTCTCCGGCAGGAGCTGGGCGAAGAAGGGCAGGGCGCCCGCGCTGTCCGAGGTCAGGAGCACCGCGTTCGCGCCCGTCGAGCGGACCGCGTCGACCACCTGCGGCACGGTGTTGATCACGCCCGTCTGCGAGAACTCGTAGGGAATGGCGGCCGCGACCGTCGCGCCCGAGCGCGCGGCGGCGGAGCGCACGGCGTCCCGCGCCACCTCGCCCGCGAGGTTCGAGGCATGGACGAGGACGATGTTGCCCGCCCCCTGGCGCGCCGCGTAGGAGACGACGCGGTTGGCCGTGTTCTGGAAGGTCTGGCCGAGCACGAAGACGTTGCCGCCCGCGACCTCGGTGTTGTTCGAGAAGCTGAG
>NZ_JBQLZP010000617.1:0-3655 GCF_052168335.1 Roseicyclus sp.
ACGACTACTACCACATGCAGATCATGCAAGGCGACCACCGCGTGCGCCTCGCGGCCCTCGGGCCGTTGGTGTTCCACCACCAGATCGCCGCCGTGCCCGGGCGGGACGAGCCCGACCGGGGTGAGCTCGATTTCCGTACACTTCTGTCCGGAACGGGTTCCCCCGCCATCGTCGGTGCGGAGTATCGCCCGAGCGAGCCGCCGCGCGCCTGGCTCGCGCGGTTCCGCGCCTCGTTCCGGGACAGGTCTTGACCAATCCCGGATTGGTCAGGAATTTCTTGCCGCAACGGGCGCGCGGCTGTATGCCTTCCCTCACCGGAGGCACGCCATGACCCACCCCCCGCACCACGCCGCGCTCGTGCAGCTCCGCGCCTTTCTCGCGCAGCCGCAGATGGCGCCGAACACGCGCCTGCCGCCCGAGCGCGACCTCGCCGCGCAGATCGGCGTCTCGCGCGGGGACCTGCGCAAGGCGCTCGCCGTGCTGGAGGGCGAGGGGCTGCTGTGGCGGCATGTCGGCAAGGGAACCTTCGTCGGCAGCGCGCAGCCCTTCGAGACCGTCAGCCTCGGCGAGATCGCGCGCGTCTCGAGCCCGGCCGAGGTGATGCGCGCCCGCCTCGTCATCGAGCCGGCCCTCGCCGCGGAGGCAGCGATCCACGCGAAACCCATGGAGATCATGGACTTGCGCGATTGCGCGGCGGAGTGTCGCGCGGCCCAGACCTGGCGCGAATACGAGACCGCCGACAACCGCTTCCACAAGATCGTGGCCGATGCCGCCAACAACCCCGTCACCTCCGCGCTGTATGACGTGCTCGCCGGTGTCCGGCGCGCGGTCGTCTGGGGCCGGCTCAGGCCCGAGCGCGCGAGCCCGCCGCCCGGGCACCATTCCTTCGCCGAGCACGACGCGATCATCGACGCCATCGCCGAGCGCGACCCCGCCGCCGCCCATGGCGCGATGCACCGGCACCTGGTGGCGGTGGGGCGGGAACTGTTCGGGGAGGGGATGCGCGCGTCCGCGGGCGGCGGGGACGATTGACGCCGCCCGCAGGATTGACCATAGGTGTGACCAATCAAACCAATTCGCGACTCGCGACGGGACATCAGGACGGAGCCATGACGACGGAAACCTACGTGATCGACCAGCCCGAGGTGGCGAGCCTGCCCGTTCGCGGCACCGAGGCCCGCTTCCCGGTGCATCGCATCTACTGCGTCGGCCGGAACTACGCCGCGCACGCCGTCGAGATGGGCCACGACCCCGACAAGGAGCCGCCGTTCTTCTTCCAGAAGAGCCCGACCTGCCTCGTGAGCGACGGCAAGGCGATCCCCTATCCGACCGAGACCGCCGACTTCCACCACGAGATCGAGCTGGTCGTCGCGCTGTCGAAGGGCGGGCGGGACATCGCGACGGAGGACGCGCTCGGCCATGTCTGGGGCTACGCCGTCGGCCTCGACATGACGCGGCGCGACATCCAGGCGGAGCTGAAGAAGGCCCAGCGGCCCTGGTGCACGGCGAAGTCCTTCGACGGTGCGGCCCCCTGCGGCGCGCTCGTCCCCGCGGCCGAGATCGGGCACCCCGACCGGGGCGCCATCTGGCTCGACGTGAACGGCGAGCGACGGCAGGAGGGCGCGCTCGAGCAGATGATCTGGAAGGTGCCGGAGACCATCGCGCTGCTCTCGCGGTTCTTCGAGCTGCGCGCGGGCGACCTCATCATGACCGGCACGCCCGCCGGCGTCGGCGCGCTCCGACCCGGGGACAGCGTGCACGGCCACGTGGACGGGGTGGGCGACCTGCGCCTCACCGTCGCCTGACCGGACCCGAAGGACGGCAATTCCTTGGACATCACTCCGGAACTTCTCGCTCTGGCGGGCGTGCTGCTCGTGGCCGGCGCCGCGACCGGCATCCTCGCCGGGCTCTTCGGCGTCGGCGGCGGCGCGCTCATGGTGCCGGTGCTCTACGAGGTCTTCGGCGCCTACGGCATCGACGACGACCTGCGGATGCCGCTCGCCGTGGGCACCTCGCTCGCCGTCATCATCCCGACCTCGATCCGCTCGTGGCGGGGCCACCTCGCGCGGGGGGCGGTCGACACCGCGCTCCTCCGCCGCTGGGCCGCGCCGATCGTCCTCGGCGTCCTCGCGGGCGCGGCGGTGGCGCGCTTCGCCGACCCGGTGGTGATGATGCTCGTCTTCGTCACGGTGGCGGGCGTGAATGCCGTGAAGCTCCTCGGCGGTTCGCCATGGACCCTGTCGGACGACCTGCCGGGGGGATGGCTCCTGCGGGTCTACGGGGCGGCGATCGGGCTGCTCTCCTCGCTCATGGGGATCGGGGGCGGGCAGATCGCCAACGTCATCATGACGCTGCACGGGCGGACGATCCACCAGGCGGTGGCGACTTCGGCGGGGATCGGGGCGCTGATCTCGGTGCCGGGCGCGCTCGGCTATGTCGCGGCGGGCTGGGGGCAGGAGGGGCTGCCCCCCGACGCGCTCGGCTACGTCTCGCTCCTGGGCCTCGCGCTCTTCGCGCCGACGACGGTGCTGACGGCGGGCCTCGGCGTGCGTCTCGCGCACCGTCTGTCGAAGCGGCGCCTCGAGATCGCCTTCGGCCTCTTCCTCCTCGCCGTGAGCCTCCGCTTCGTGTGGGAGATCCTCGCCTGAGGGGATGGGAAGCGCCCCGGCGCGGGCTAGGTGCTGCGACGGGACGACGGGAAGGGGCGGCGCGATGAAAAGCTGGATCGGGCTTCTCCGGTCGCTCGCGATCTACCACGACCCGCGCAAGCTCCGGGCCTGGCGGCGGTTCTACCGCGAGATACTGGCTCCCGGCGACCTCGTCTTCGACGTGGGCGCGCATGTGGGGACGCGGGCGCGGGCGATGCGGGCCGCCGGTGCGCGGGTCGTGGCGCTCGAGCCGCAGGCGCTGTTCGCGGCCTGGCTCCGCCAAACGCTGCCGCGCGACATCGTGCTGGTCGAGGCCGCCGCCGGGGGCGCCGAGGCGGAGGCGGAGATGGCCGTCTCCTCGCGCCATCCGACCGTCTCCTCGCTCCGCGCCGACTTCGTCTCGGGGGCGGCGGCGGCGCCGGGCTTCGGCCACGTGCGCTGGGACCGGGCCGAGCGCGTGCGCGTCGTCACGCTCGACGGGCTGATCGCGGCGCATGGGCGGCCCGCCTACGTGAAGATCGACGTGGAGGGGTTCGAGCTCGAGGTGCTGTCGGGCCTGTCCGCGCCCGTGCCGATGCTGTCGGTGGAGTACCTGCCTGGCTTCCCCCACCTCTCCCGCGCCGTCGTCGCGCGGCTGACGGAGCTCGGCGACTACCGCTTCAACGCCGTGGCGGGCGAGGGCGGGCGCTTCCTCTGGGCGGAGTGGCGCGGGGCGGAGGCGGCGCTGGACTGGCTCGCGTCGCTGCCGCCCGAGGCGCCTTCGGGCGACCTCTTCGTGCGTCTCAGGTGAGCGACAGGACCGCCATGAGGGCCAGCGTGGCCAGACGGGCGGCATCCGCCACCACGGGCGTTCCCTCGTAGCGCCCGGCGGAGCGCCAGGCGCCCACGGTGGCGAGGAGGTTGTAGGGCAGCGAGAACGCGTAGCCGACGATCAGCGCGGGCAAGGCCATGTCCGCCGAGAGCAGCGCGTAGAACAGGATGCTCGTCGTCACGTTCACGGCGATGCC
>NZ_JBQLZP010000618.1:0-1165 GCF_052168335.1 Roseicyclus sp.
TCATGGCCGCAGGCGTGCATCCGCCCCGCCACGGTCGAGGCGTGCTCCGCCCCCGTCGCCTCCACGATGGGCAGCGCGTCCATGTCGGCCCGGAGGCCGATCACCGGCCCCGCGCCCCGCCCCTCGACGATGGCGACCACGCCCGAGGTGGCGATCCCCTCGTGGATCTCGTCCACGCCGAACTCGCGCAGGCGCTCTACCACGTAGGCGGCCGTCCCGTGGCATTCGAGGCCGAGCTCGGGATGCGCGTGGAGATGACGCCGCCAGGCCTTCATCTCGTCGGCGAAGGAGGCGATGCGGTTCACCACGGGCATGTCTGGACTCCGTCCTCGGGCTTCGGTCTAAGGGGGCGACCCTGCACCTTTTCGGGCATAGCCGCAATGCAAGACCTGCCCCCGATGGACCGGCTCCGCACGATCATGGCACGCCTGCGAGACCCTCGGACGGGCTGTCCCTGGGACATCGAGCAGGACTTCCGCAGCATCGCGCCCTACACGATCGAGGAGGCCTACGAGGTCGCCGACGCCATCGAGCGCGAGGCCTGGGAGGAGCTGAAGGGCGAGCTCGGCGACCTGCTCTTCCAGGCCGTCTACCACGCGCAGATGGCCGAGGAGGCGGGGCATTTCGGCTTCGACGACGTGGCCTCGGCCATCGCCGACAAGATGGTCGAGCGTCACCCCCATGTCTTCGGCGAGGAGAGCCGCGACAAGACCGCCGAGCAGCAGACCGCCGACTGGGAGGCGGTGAAGGCGACCGAGCGCGCGGCCAGGGCGCGGGGCGGCGTGCTCGACGACGTGGCCCTCGGCCTGCCCGCGCTGATGCGGGCCGAGAAGCTCCAGAAGCGTGCGGCGCGCGTCGGCTTCGACTGGCCCGACATCGGGCATGTGGTCGACAAGATCGCCGAGGAGGCGCGCGAACTGGCCGAGGCGCGGGACGACGCGACACCCGACGAGATCGAGGACGAGATGGGCGACCTCCTCTTCGTCATGGCGAACCTCGCCCGGCACCTGAAGGTCGACCCCGAGGTCGCGCTCCGCCGCGCCAACGCCAAGTTCACCCGCCGCTTCGCCTTCATCGAGGCGGAGCTGGCCGCGCGCGGCAAGCGGCCGGAGGACAGCGATCTCGCCGAGATGGACGCGCTCTGGGACGCGGCGAAGGCGCGCGG
>NZ_JBQLZP010000619.1:0-6724 GCF_052168335.1 Roseicyclus sp.
GACGATCCGTGCGGCCGCGCCCTCCGGCAATCCGAGGAGATCCGCGAAACGCACCGCGACCGCGTGCCTGTCCGCGCCGGGAACCGCACGCGCCTGTTGCATCGCCTCGGGACCGCCCCGATAGCGCGACGCGATCTCGTCGAACCCGCCGGACTTGATGGCGTTCGAGTCCACGAGCGTCCCGTCGAAGTCGAACACGGCGAGATCGCAGGCCCGGCTCATCTGCCCCGGAGTGCCTCGTTCAGCTGGAAGCGGCCCCAATGGTCCACGACCGTCTTGCGCTCGGAATGCTCCAGCCGGTTGATCGCCGGATCGCGGTAGACGGAGTCGCCGCGATGGGCCGTGGTCGAGATCTCCTCGAAGATGCAGCCGCCCTCGGTCCAGAAACGGTGCCAGATCCCGGGTCGCACGGTCAGCGTGTCGCCCGGCACCAGCGTCCGGAGCTGGCCGTCGAGCTCGATGTTGAGGTCGCCGTAGACGACCACGAAGGTCTCTTCCTTGAGCTTGTGGTAATGCAGCGGATGCGACTGCCCGGGAAGCTGGACGAGGATCTTCTTGGCGTATTCGCGGTTCACGACGGTGATCAGCACGGCGCCGACCTCGTTGAACCGCTCGACGCCGTAGTGATGCGAATACTCGGTCGTGAAGTCATGGCTGAGCGGCACGCGGGCCTTGGTCAGCATCGCCTTCACCTCGTGGACCGCGCGCTTGAGGATGATCTCGCGCCCGCGCTCGGGTACCGTGACGGCCTCGGGCATCAGTGGCGCGTCCTTCGCGATCGGCGCCTCGGCGATCATGCCCTCGACCCAGCCGCCCGACGCGATCTGGCCGTCGCGGCGCGGGAAGGCGAAATAGACGTCCTCACGCGCGATCTTCTGCCCTTTCTCGATCGGGGCCTTCGCGAAGATACCGCGCTGGAGGCCCTGGATGGCTTCTGCCTCCTCGGGGCGGGCGGGTTCGCGCTCGTGCGCGCCGATGATCGTGCGCGCGCGCTTCCACGCGGCGAGCCAGGCCCGCGTCTGGTCCGGCGTCGCGGAATAGGCGTTGAGCTTGATCTCGTCGGTCTCGACGCCGATGTGCCGCTCGAACATCTCGGCGCCGAGAGCCTGCGCGAGGCCAACATGCACGGTATCGGCCGGAGTCTCGTGCGTCGACCAGCCGATGACGATGTCCCTGTAGCGCTCCTTGAAGGCGGCGATGTTGCCGAGATTGCAGGCCTCGTCCGGCGTCGGGTAGATCGAGACGCAGTGCATCAGCGCGAAGTCGCAGGCGCGGTGGGTGAGGAAGCTCTGGAGCGCGTCCACCTCGTGCGTCCCGAGACCGCCCGTGGAGGCGATGACCGGAAGGCCCGACGCCGCGACGCGCTCGAGGAGCGGCCAGTCCGCCGCCGAGCAGCTGGCGACCTTGATGATGTCGAAGCCCATGCGCTCGATATGGTCGACCGACGATTCATCGAACGGCGTACACATGGACAGGAGACCCTGCGTGCGGACCTCCTCCAGCATCTCTTCGTAGGCTTCCCACGGCAGGCGGGTGGAGAGGAAGCGCGGCACGTGCTTGTTGGTGGAGTTCTTGCGGTCGTCGGGATGGACGAAGCCGGGCAGGTCGCGGAACTGGAACTTGATCGCCGCCCGCACGCCAGCCTCCGTCACGGCGGCGGCGTGTTCGCGGATGACCCTTCGCCCGTGCGCGACATCGCCCTGGTGGTTGTTCGCCAGATCGAGAACGAAGAGGTCGCGGAAGTCGAAGTTTCGCTCGATCATGGCTGCTTCACTCCGTCGAGAGGGCTTCGGGGCGGCAGCCCTTGGAATGGTCGATCCTGACCCGCCGGCCCGTCCGGTCGCTGAGATGCGCCGCGGCGATCACGAGCATCGTGTCGAGGCCCCGCTCGAGCGAGATCGGGCTTTCCGCGCCGCTGTCGAGGCAGGCGTCGATGTGCAGGAGCTCGCGGATGAAGTCGTCGGGCCGCGTCTTGGAGATGTCGGTCGCCTTCGCCTCCTCGCCGTCGCGCGCCTCGATCACGCGGTCGATGCCGGGGGCCGCGCCGCAGTGCCACTCGACGAAACCGCCCCCGAACTGGAGCCGCGCGGACTTGCGCGTGGGTTTGGTCACGACGTCCTGCGTGCACTGGCCGATCAGTCCGGCCTCGGTCTCGAGGTGCATCGCGCAGAGACGGTCGTAGTCGACGCGCCCGTCCCGCACCCAGTCCATCCGCGCCGAGACGGAGACGACGCGGCCCGCCCCGAGTTCGTGGGCGAAGTGCTGCCAGAGGTTGATCGCGTGCGAGTGCTCGCCGCTGGCGCCGCCGCCGCGCGCGGAGAACCCGAGATAGCTCTCCCAGGGACCAGCGAGCCAGGGATGCGCCGAGAAGATGCCGCCCCAGTACTCGCGGAAATCGACGTCGAGCGTCGCGATGTCGCCGAAGTCGCCGGAGGCCGCGCGGCCCCCCGCGAGTTCCGCCGCAGCGCCCACGACATGGTCGTACCCGGTGAAGACCCGCACACCGGCGTCCCGCGCCGCCTGCCGCAGCGTCTCCGCCCCCTCCAGGGCCGGACCGCAGAGCGGTTTCTCGACCAGGATCGCCGCCGGCTTCTCCTCCAGTGCGGCGAGCGCGAGGTCCATGTGCACGTCGGGCGGCGTGCCGATGCAGATGAGGTCGAAGCCGCCCTTCGGCGCGTCCTGCGGCGCGCAGAGCGTGATCGCCTCGTCCCATGAACCGTAGCGGGCGGGATAGATCTCGGTCCGCGTGCGCTCGAGCGCGGCGGCATCGATGTCGCAGACGGTGACGGACCAGCCCTGCCGCCGGGACGCGTTCGCCAGATGGTTGCCGATCGATCCCGCGCCGATGATCTTGACGTTTGCGATCATTTCCAGACCTGCCCCCCGCACCCCGATTTTGGCCTCCGTGCTACTGGAATGAGGCTTGCGCTTCCAGACCAATCTTTCCATTCAGGCGCTGGCCCGGCGCCCCCGACGGGCCCGGCCGATGGAGCAGCGCATCGTGAACGACAGACCCCGCATCGCGTTCGTCGTCAGCTCGCCCCTCTTCGTGCGCAACTACTTCCGGACCGATGCGCTCGGTACGCTGGAGGAGCGCTTCGATGTCACCTTCGTCGTGGCCGACGACCTCGGCGACATGTCCCCGGTGGAGAAGCCCGGACGAAAGGTCGTGGTCTACCCGGCCGACAAGGCGAACCGGGCGCGCCAGTTCAACACATACAAGGTCCTGATCCAACGGTTCCGCCACCGGTCCAGCACCTTCCAGTTTCGCCTCGACCGGATGTTCGAGCCGAAGCGGCGCTTCCGGCGCCCTCTCCTGTCGAACGCGCTCCGCAACCTCGACGCGCTCCGCGAGCGCGCGGGCATCGCCTATCGCCGGACGCGGCTGCGGATCATGGCCTCGAGACCGGTCTTCGACCTTATCCGCCGCTCCCGTATCGACGGGCTGGAGCCGTCCCGCGGCATCGCCGAGGCGCTGACCGCGGCGGACCCGGACCTCATCGTGATGCCGTCGAGCGCCTTCGACCCGGACGGCAACGACGTCATCCGGCAGGCCGCGCGCATGGAACGCCCGACGCTGTTCCTGATCGACAACTGGGACAACCTCTCGTCGAAGTCCGTCATGCTGCTCCGGCCCGACCATATCGGCGTCTGGGGCGAGCAGAGCGCGCGCCACGCCACCGACATCCAGGGGCTGGACCGCGCGGCCGTCACGGTGATCGGCACGCCCCGGTTCGACCACTACTTCGTGCTGCGGGACGACCTTCCGGCGAGCCACTTCGACTTCCCTTACATCCTCTTCCTCGGAACTTCTCTCGCCTTCGACGAGGCCAGCGCGCTGGAGAACCTCGAGGCGGTGCTTGACCGCCATCCCGAGCGTTTCGCGGGCGTTCGCATCCTTTACCGGCCCCATCCCTGGCGCGAGAGCCGCGACACGATCCTTGGCCGTGGTCTCGAGCGCGTGACGGTCGACCCGCAGGTGGCGGACCAGTATTTCGGCACGCCGCAGGGCCACCGGTTCCAGCCCGACCTGTCCTACTATCCCGGTCTCATCGGCAATGCCGAAGTGGTGGCCGGCGGCCTGACCTCGATGCTGATCGAGGCCACGATCTTCGGCAAGAACTACATCGCGTTGACCTACGACGACGGGATCAACATCACCAACCAGCGGACCGTTCTCGAGCGATCCGAGCACTTCCGGGGGCTCGAGCGCATTCCCTCGCTGTCCTTCTGCAAGGACCGCGCGGACGTCGAGCGGTTTCTCCTGAACGCGTGGGACGCGCGCGGCACCCGCGCGCGGTCAGAGATCGACGCAGCGCGCCGCCACTTCTGCCATGACGATGCGCGGCCCTACCGCGATCGGCTGGCCGACCTCGTTTCGGCGCGGCTGGACGCGGACAGGAAGACCTGAGCCGCCGATCCGTCAGCGTCCCCCGGCCCTCACGTCCACTTCGCCACCGGCGGCAGGCTCATCAGCACCGCGTTGGCGTCGTGGCCGGTCTCGAGGCCGAACTTCGTGCCGCGGTCGTAGACGAGATTGTACTCGGCGTAGAGGCCGCGGTGGATCAGCTGCGCCTCGCGGTCGGCCTCGGTCCATTCGGTATGGCGGCGCTTCTCCACGCAGGGCACGAAGGCCGGCAGGAACGCCCGGCCCACGTCCTGGGTGAAGGCGAAGTCCGCCTCCCAGTCGCCGGTGTTGAGGTCGTCGTAGAAGATGCCGCCGACGCCGCGGGCGCGGTGGCGGTGGGGGACGTAGAAATACTCGTCCGCCCAGGCCTTGAAGCGGGGATAGTAGTCGTCGGAATGCCGCGCGCAGTGATCGGCGAGGACGGCGTGGAAATGCGCCGTGTCCTCGGCGTACTCGATCGCCGGGTTCAGGTCCGAGCCGCCGCCGAACCACCAGGCGACCGGCGTCCAGAACATCCGCGTGTTCATGTGGACGGCGGGGGCGTGCGGGTTCTGCATGTGGGCGACGAGGCTGATGCCCGAGGCCCAGAAGGTGGGATCGTCCTTCAGCCCGGAGAGGTCCTTGCGCGCGGCCATCGCGGCCACGGCCCGGTCGCCGAGGCGGCCGTAGACGGTGGAGACGTTCACGCCGACCTTCTCGAAGACCCGGCCGCCGCGCATCACGCTCATCAGCCCGCCGCCCGCGTCCGAGCCGTCGTCGGAGTGCCGCCGCGTCTGCGACACCTCGAAGCGGCCCGCCGGCCCCTCGCCGCCCTGGGCGTCCTCGAGCGCCTCGAAGGCCGCCACGATCTCGTCGCGGAGCGTCCGGAACCAGGCCGAGGCGCGGGATTTGCGGTCGTCGAAAATGTCCTTCATCGGTCTCTCTCCGTCTCGTCGGGTGCGGTGATACCACCTCCGCGTGCAGGAGGCCACGCGCGCATTCGTCGCCGGATGCCGCCCGCTCCGGGCGTCAAGGCGCGGAAATCGGGAATGGATTTCCTGCGGATCATGCCCTAGACTGCTACGCGAACGCCGCGACAGACGGCACCCAGAGGCAGAACGAGCAGTTTCGTGAAACACGGACGATTTTTGGCCGCCATGACCGGCCTGATCCTCGCCGCGTGCCTTGCCTTCGCAGGGCCGGCGCGCGCAGCCCCCTATGCCGCGATGGTGATGGATGCCCGCACGGGCGAGATCCTGCATTCCCGCAACGCGGACACGCGGCTCCACCCGGCGTCCCTGACCAAGATGATGACGCTCTACATCGCCTTCGAGGCGATGCGCCTGGGCGAGATCGACGCCGACACGGAGGTGCGCATCTCGGCCAATGCCGCGGCCGAACCGCCCTCGAAGATCGGACTCCGCGCGGGCAGCAGGATCCGCTTCCGCTTCCTGATCCGGGCGGCCGCGATCCGCTCGGCAAACGACGCCGCGACCGCCATCGCCGAGGCGCTGGAGGGCTCGGAGGCCGCCTTCGCCCGGCGGATGAACCGCACGGCCGTGGCGCTCGGCATGACGCGGACGACCTTCCGCAACGCCCACGGGCTGACGGAGGAGGGGCATCTCTCGACCGCGCGGGATATGACAATCCTCGGGCGGCGGCTGCACTACGACTACCCGCAGTACTACAACATCTTCTCCCGGCGCGAGGACGATGCCGGGATCGCCACCGTGCGCAACACGAACCGCGCCGTCCTGAACGCCTATCGCGGCGCGGACGGGATCAAGACCGGCTACACCCGCGCCGCGGGCTTCAACCTCGTGGCCTCGGCGCTGCGCGGAGAGGAGCGGATCATCGCCACCGTCTTCGGCGGCCAGTCCGCCGCCTGGCGCAACCAGCGGATCATGGAACTGATGGACATGGGCTTCGCCCGCGCGCCCAGCCATGCGCCGCTCCGGGTGCCGCCGCTGCCGACCTACTCGGGCGAGGACGCGCCGATGCCCGTCGACCGGACGCTGCCCGGCTCGGGCCTCGTGGCGCGCAGCATCCGGCCGCTCGAGCGCGGCCTGCCCGTGCCGGCCGCGCCCGCGCCCGAACTGGTCGCCGCCATCGACGAGGCGGTGGCGCAGGCGGTCGGCGGAACCGTCGCGCAGGCCGAGATCGCACCACCCCCGCCGCGCCCCGCCGTCGCATCCGACGCGGTCGCCGAGGCCGTGGCGGAGGCGCTCGGCACGCCGGAGGAGGACGTGCCGGTGGAAACCATCGCCGTGGCCGCCGTGGCGCCGATGCGCACGCCGCTTCCGAGGCCCGGGCCTGCGCCCGCAGCGGCCGCGCCGG
>NZ_JBQLZP010000620.1:0-8241 GCF_052168335.1 Roseicyclus sp.
GCATGACGCGGGCGAGGTCGCGCACGCCGGACTGCGAATTGGTCGTGGCGCCCGCGGGGTAGAGCTTCACCGCCGTCACCAGCCCCTCGGCATGGGCCGCCGCGACGTCGGCGGGATCGGTCGCCTCGGTCAGGTAGAGCGTCATCAGCGGCTCGAAGGACATTCCCCCGGGCAGGGCGGCCAGGATCCGGTCGCGGTAGGCGGCGGCGTCCCTGGCGGTGACGACGGGGGGCACGAGGTTCGGCATGACGATGGCGCGGGCGAAGTGGCGCGCCGTCTCGGGCAGGACGCCCTCGAGCATCGCGCCGTCGCGCAGGTGGAGGTGCCAGTCGTCGGGGCGGCGGAGGGTGAGGCGCTCTGTCATGGGCCAGTGCGCTACACCGAACCCGCGCCGAACGCCACGGGGAAAGCCGGTCTGTGCCTGAAACTTGGGCATCGGAACGCGCGCGCGGGCCCGTGCGGGTTCAGCGCGCTTGCCAGCGCCGCGGAGGGGGCTCTAGGCTCGCCTTCAGGATGTTCGATCTCGCCGCCAGCGATCCGCGCCACCAGCGCGTCAGGGGCCGCGCCGCCGTCAGCTTCGGGGCGGGCGGCCGGCTCGAGGGGCTGGCGCAGGCGGGGTCGGCCAAGGTCATGCTGCCGCGGATGCACGGGCGCGCGCCGGAGGTGGTGTTCCTCAACACGGCGGGCGGGCTGACCGGCGGCGACAGGCTCGACTACGCGCTCGACCTCGCGGGCGGCAGGGCGGTCGGCACGACGCAGACGGCCGAGCGCGCCTATCGCAGCGCGGGCGGCGCGGCGGAGGTGCGGACGCGCCTCAGGCTCGGGCCGGGCGCGGTGCTGCACTGGCTGCCGCAGGAACTGATCCTGTTCGAGGGCGCGGCGCTCGACCGCAGCCTCGAGGTCGAGATGGCGGAGGATGCCACGATGGTCATGCTCGAGACGATCGTTCTGGGGCGCGCGGCGATGGGCGAGACGGTGTCGCGCCTGCACCTGCGCGACCGCAGGCGGGTCATGCGCGGCGGGCGACCGGCGCTGATCGAGGGCGTCTTTCTCGGCGACGCGGACCTCGCGCGGGACGGCGCGGCCGGTCTCTGCGGCGCGCGCGCGGTGGCGAGCCTGTCGCTGGTCGCGGCGGACGCGGCCGACCGGCTCGTTTCCGTCAGGGACGCCCTCCCGCGGGAGGGGCCCGTGCGCGCCGCGGCCTCGGCCTGGGAGGGGCGGCTGACGGCCCGCTTCATGGCCGCCGAGGCCTGGCCGCTCCGCCGCGCGGTGGCGCGCGCGGTATCGGCCCTCACCGGCATGCCCTTGCCCCGCGTCTGGCAGATCTGACCACGATGGAAGACCGAACATGAACCTCACTCCCCGTGAAAAGGACAAGCTTCTCGTCAGCCTCGCCGCCATGGTGGCGAGGGGCCGCCTCGCGCGCGGGGTGAAGCTGAACCACCCCGAGGCGATCGCGCTCATCACCGACTTCGTGGTGGAGGGTGCGCGCGACGGGCGCTCGGTCGCCGAGCTGATGGAGGCGGGCGCCCGTGTCGTCGCCGCCGGGCAATGCATGGAGGGCGTGCCCGAGATGATCCACGACGTCCAGGTCGAGGCCACCTTTCCCGACGGCACGAAGCTCGTGACCGTCCACCATCCGATCCGCTAGATCAGGAGGTTAGGCGATGATCTTCACCTTCATCCTCGGGCTTGCGGCGGGCGCGCTGACGCCCGCGGCGGAGCCCCATGTCAAGCGCGCGATGGAGAGTGTCGCGCTGTCCAAGGTTCCGGTCGAGAAGACCGAGATGGACCTCCTGACGCTGGTGCTGCTGCTCCTGCTCGCGGCGGTCCTCAGCGGCGGCGGCTCGTCCTTCGCGCTGCTTCTGGGCGCGCTTCTGGGCGTCTTCGGCAAGCGCATCGTCGCGGCGATCCAGGGACGCGGGGGCGACGCATGATCCCCGGCGAGATCATCACGGCGCCCGGCGAGATCGAGCTGAACGCGGGCCGCGAGGCGATCACGCTCACCGTCTCGAACACCGGCGACCGGCCCGTGCAGGTCGGCAGCCACTACCACTTCGCCGAGACCAACGCCGCGCTCGACTTCGACCGGGCTGCGGCGAAGGGCTGCCGCCTCGACATCCCCGCGGGCACGGCCGTTCGCTTCGAGCCCGGCCAGACGCGCGAGGTGCAGCTCGTGCCCTATGGCGGGGGGCGCGAGGTCTGGGGCTTCAACCAGAAGGTCATGGGCAAGCTATGAGGATGCTCACGCCCTTCGATGCCTGGCGCGCGGGGCTGGAGATGGCCCGGCTCGGCATCGAGGCGCAGGCGGTGATCTGGCTGCGCGGCATGGGGGCGGCGGGCGCCTGGGACACGCCCTTCGACGAGGGCTGGCGCGCGCTGCGCGAGAAGCCCGAGGCCTTCGCCGAGGCCATGGGCCGCGCGGCCGAGGCGGCGATCCGGGGGCAGGGCGCGGCACAGGTGATCCGGGCGGCCGCCGATCCGCTGACCCGGCGCGCGCGGGACAACCGCAGGCGGCTCGAGGATCGCGGGCGGAGGCGGCTCGGCGGATGAGGGTCCTTGCGCTGATCGCCGTTCTCGCGGGGCCGGCCTCGGCGCAGGACCGGAGCTGCGACGGCGATCTCGGCGCGCTGCCCCAGCAGGCGATCAACGCGTGCCTGGCCGAGCGCTACACGGCGCGCGAGGCCGGGCTTGCGCAGGCCTACGCCGCGGCGCTCGCCGTCCTGCCGGAGGAGGACCGCACGGCGCTCCGCGCGGCGCAGCTCGCATGGACCACCTTCCGCGCCCAGGCCTGCCATGTCGAGGCGGGCGCCATGCGCGGCGGCTCGGGCGAGGCGATGCTGCTCTACGGCTGCCTCGTGCGGCTGACCGAGCGGAGGACGGAGGACCTCGCGCAAATCGTTTCGTGGCGTAACCAGTGACAGCTTTCCGAGCCCCGGGGCGGGGAGACGCCCGGGCAGCGAAACCCACCGAGGGAGGAGGATCCCAACCATGTGCGACATCTGCGTAGTGAACAGCGTGAAGGAGCGGATGCTGTCCCGCCGCCAGTTCTTCCGGGGCTCGGCCGCGGCGGCTGCGGGCGCGGGGGCGCTGGGCCTCGGCGCCTCGAAGCCCGTCTTCGCCCAGGGCCCCCGGACGGTCCACGACATGACCCACGAGCTGTCCGAGGAGTTTCCGACCTTCGGCGGCGTGCCCGGCATCTCCTACGACAAGCAGTTCGACATGGCCGCCGATGGCTACAACCTCTACGTGCTGACGGTGAACGAGCACACCGGCACCCATATCGACGCGCCGCTGCACTTCTCGGCCGACGGGCAGTCGGTGGCCGAGATCCCGGTGGAAAGCCTCGCCTGTCCGCTCTGCGTCATCGACATCCGCGCCCGCGCCGCCGAGGACCGCGACACCCAGGTGACGCCCGACGACCTCCGCGCCTGGATCGGCGCGCATGGCGAGATCCCGGACGGCGCCTGCGTCGCGATGAACTCGGGCTGGGCCGCCAAGGTCGGCACGGATGCGTTCCGCGGCGCCGATGCCGCGCGCGGCGGCAGCCTGCATTTCCCCGGCTTCCACATCGAGGCGACGCAGATGCTGCTCGAGGAGACCAACGCCGCCTGCATCGCGGTCGACACGCTGTCGCTCGACCACGGGCCGTCGCCCGACTTCGCGACGCATTACGCCTGGCTCCCCGCCGGCCGCTACGGAATCGAGTGCCTCGCGGGCCTCGACGCCATGCCGCCCGCCGGCGCGACGCTGATGGTCGGGGCGCCCAAGGTGCGGAACGGCACCGGAGGGCCCGCACGCATCATGGCGCTGGTCTGATGGCGACGGTGCGGCTCCTCCCCGACGCGGAGCTCTCCCCCGAGGCGGCCGAGGTCTTCGGCGAGATCCGTGCCCTCCGGGGCACGGACTACGTCAACAACTTCTGGCGCGCGATGGCGCACGACCCCAAGGGCATCCGGGCGCTCTGGGACCGGCTGAAGGTGGTGATGGCCCCGGGGGCGCTCGATCCGCTGACCAAGGAGATGGTCTACGTCGCGGTCTCGACGGCGAACGGCTGCGAGTACTGCATCCACAGCCACACCGCGGCGGCACGGGGCAAGGGCATGACGCCCGCCCAGCACGCCGAGCTTCTGGCGGTGATCGGGATGGCGATGCAGACCAACGGGCTCGTGCAGGGGCTCGGCGTCGAGGTGGACAGCGTCTTCCGGGCCTGAGGCGGCGGACGACTGCACGCGGCCGGTGAGCCCCTCGGCCTGAGGGAACCCCCGGCGCGTCGCGCGCATTCCTCCCACGGACCCGGAGGACCGGGTCGCCGCGGCGGGCATTCCGGCCTCCCGCGCCACGGAGGACATGGACATGCTCGAATTCATCGGACAGCTTTTCGTATTCGCCCTCTTCGCGGTCATGGCGGCGATCGTCTTCTTCGGCTTCAGCATGGCGGAGGGGCACAGCCCCCGCATCGCGCGTCGCGACGGCGACCGGGACGGCGAACGTCGCCGCGACGCCGACCGCGACCGCGACGACCGCGACCGCGCCGAGGGCCGCAGGCGCGACGAAGGCGGCTCGCCCTCGGTGGTCTGAGGCGGTGGTCTGAGGCGCCCGCGCGGAGCGGGAGAGGTCTCTCGGCGGTCTCACGTTTGCACAATGCTTCGGCAGGGTCCGCGCCATCCCGGCGCCGGACCCGCTTTTGGCTTGGAGATCAACGGGGCCCGTGTCTAGGCTCGGCGCGACAGGCACCGCAGGCCGAGGAAGACCCATGCCCACCCGCATCCCGTGTTACGCCGAGATTGCCAGCGGCAAGGGTGTGTGATGCGACGTGGAGCCCTATTGAACGGAGGGCAACCCCCGGCCGCGGGTAGGGGCAAAGCCCCCGCGTCGCGCCAGAGGCGCGCACCTCCGGTGCGCCGGGGCGGTCGGGGGCTGCCCGGCGGTGCCCGGTGGGGCGGCGAGTCACCACCAGCCGCGCCATTGGCCGAAGATTGCGATCAGGAAAACGGTGTAGCCAGCGGTCTGAAGCCAGAATGCAGTGCTCGACACGGCGGATACCTCATCTTGTCTGCGTCCAGAGAATCGCTCGTTGAGAGAGACATCCTTCCTAATAAGGCCACCTCACCTCTGATGCCGTCCGGACCTTTGTCCGGACAAAACTCTTTGATCGGTGTCATGATCGGTCATGCAAAACCAGTGGTTTAAGCCACAGGAGGACTGAAACAAATGCCCACCCGCATCCCCCGCAGCACCTATGCCGACATGTACGGCCCCACCACTGGCGACCGCGTGCGGCTGGCCGACACGGACCTCATCGTGGAAGTGGAGCGCGACTTCACGACCTACGGCGAGGAGGTGAAGTTCGGCGGCGGCAAGGTCATCCGCGACGGGATGGGACAGTCGCAGCGGACGCGGGCCGAGGGGGCGGTCGACACCGTCATCACCAACGCGCTCATCATCGACCACACCGGCATCTACAAGGCGGACGTGGGCCTCCGCGACGGGCGCATCCACGCCATCGGCAAGGCGGGCAACCCCGACACGCAACCGGGCGTCGACATCGTCATCGGTCCGGGAACCGAGGCCATCGCGGGCGAGGGGCGCATCCTGACGGCGGGCGGCTTCGACAGCCACATCCACTTCATCTGCCCGCAGCAGATCGAGGACGCGCTGCATTCGGGCCTGACCACGATGCTGGGCGGCGGCACCGGTCCCGCGCACGGCACGCTCGCCACCACCTGCACGCCGGGGCCCTGGCACATCGCGCGGATGCTCCAGGCGGCGGACGCCTTCCCGATGAACCTCGCCTTCGCGGGCAAGGGCAACGCCTCGCGCCCCGAGGGCCTGGTCGAGCAGATCGAAGCCGGCGCCTGCGCGCTCAAGCTGCACGAGGACTGGGGCACGACGCCCGGCGCGATCGACTGCTGCCTCTCGGTCGCCGACGACATGGACATCCAGGTGATGATCCACACCGACACGCTGAACGAGAGCGGCTTCGTCGAGAACACGCTCGCGGCCATCGGCGACCGCTGCATCCACGCCTTCCACACCGAGGGCGCGGGCGGCGGGCACGCGCCCGACATCATGAAGGTCGTGGGGTTCCAGAACATCCTGCCGTCGTCGACCAACCCCACGATGCCCTACACCGTGAACACGCTCGAGGAGCATCTCGACATGCTCATGGTCTGCCATCACCTCGACAAGTCGATCCCCGAGGACGTGGCCTTCGCCGAGAGCCGCATCCGCAAGGAGACCATCGCCGCCGAGGACATCCTGCACGACATGGGCGCGTTCAGCGTCATGGCGTCGGACAGCCAGGCGATGGGGCGCGTGGGCGAGGTCATCATCCGCACCTGGCAGACCGCCCACAAGATGAAGCAGCAGCGCGGCCGCCTGCGCGAGGAGACGGGCGACAACGACAACGTGCGGGTGAAGCGCTACGTCGCGAAATACACGATCAATCCGGCCATCGTGCATGGCGTCTCGCGGCACATCGGCTCGGTCGAGGTGGGCAAGCGGGCGGACCTCGTCCTGTGGAACCGCGCCTTCTTCGGGGTGAAGCCCGAGATGGTGCTCATCGGCGGGACCATCGCCGTTGCGCAGATGGGCGATCCTAACGCCTCGATCCCGACGCCGCAGCCGGTCTACTCGCGGCCCATGTGGGGCGCATACGGGCGGTCGGTCGAGCGTTCGGCCGTCACCTTCGTGAGCGAGGCGGCTGAGGCGGCGGGCATCCGGGGGCGGCTCGGCCTCGCCAAGGAGACGCTGGCCGTCTCGGGCATCCGCAAGGTCCGCAAGGCCGACATGATCCACAACAGCGCGACGCCCAGCGTCGAGGTCCATCCCGAGACCTACGAGGTCCGCGCCGACGGAGAACTCTTGACCTGCGAGCCCGCCCGGGTGCTTCCTCTGGCCCAGCGATACTTCATGTACTGAAGGCGGTTCCGGCGGGGAGGGCCAGTGGCGATGACGCGGTGGATGTCTGGGGCGGGGGCCGCGCTGGCGGCGCTCCTGCCGGTGATGGCGGCGGCGCAGCAGGCCTGTCCCACGGGGCGCGCCACGGACGGGGTCTGGTTCCAGTTCCAGGACCGCACCGTCCTGACGCGCGTGCTGTCGACCGGGCGCAACCTCGAGATCGAGTTCATGGGCGAGGAGACGAACGAGGTCCACGGCTTCGAGACGATCCCCCTCGGCCTCGCGACGGAAAGCTGGTTCCTGAGCGCGGGGCTCGTGCCCACCGGCGAGCGCAAGACGGCGACCTTCTCCGGCCTGCCCGATCCGGCGCCCGTTCCGGCGCCGGGGATGCGCTTCGACGGCGTGGAGACGGCGCGCTACGACGACGGCACGACCGAGACGCAGGGCTTCACCCTCGTCGTCGGCAATGCCCAGCCGGTCTTCATCGGGGCCTGCGGCTATACCGGCCTGCCCATCGACGTGACCTGGCAGCCGGTGGGCGGCGAGCCGCCGCATATCGAGGCGATGATGTACCTGCCCGACCTCGGGGTGACGATCTATCTCGGCTTCACCACGGACGGGTCGCGGCCGGTCCCCTCCATGCCGCTGTCGGTCTCGACGCAGCCGCCGCTCGCGAGCGCGGTTCCCCTGCCGCCGCCGGGACCGGCGCCGCAGCCCACGAAATAGGCATCGCCTCCTCGGATGCGCCCGGCGGCCCCGCCGGGCCGCCTTCGCGCTTGGCCGCCGCGCCCCGCCCGGGCGACACTCGATCGAAGGGAGGCCCCCCGAGCAGAGCAGAGGGTCCCGCGATGAAGACGGCCGCGAACACGAACCATTCTCCGCGCCTCGGCGCGCATTTCGACGCCTGGTGCTGCGAGACCGGCCTCATGATGGGCCGGAGCGACCTGCGCGGCTGGCGCCTCGCCTATGCCGCGCGGCTCGACGCGCTGCCGGACGCGGCGCTGGCCCAGATGGGCATTGCGCACACCGACATCCCCCGTATCGTGTTTCGCGATCTGATTTCCGGGTGAGGGTGCGCGGGCGATGGGCGAGGACACGACGGCGGGACTTCTGCACCGCGCGGGCACCTGGGCGGGGGCGCCGTCCGATCGCCTCGTCCTCGACTACGAGGGCCGCTTCCTGCGCCGCAAGCGCGTCACCTGCGCCTCGGGCCGCTCGGTCCTCGTGGACCTGCCCGAGACCGTCTCGCTCGAGGCGGGCGACGCGCTCGAGACGGCGGAGGGCGCAATGATCGCGGTGGAGGCCGCGCCCGAGCCGCTCCTGCGGGTGACGGGCGAG
>NZ_JBQLZP010000621.1:0-3809 GCF_052168335.1 Roseicyclus sp.
TCCTCCGCGCGGGCGGCGAGCTCGGCCGCCGCCTCCAGCGCATCGCCAGCCGCCTCCACGTCGCGGGTCCGGGCGGCGAGCCTCTCCACCCCGTCGCGCGCGGCGGATGCGGCCTTGGCGGCCTCCTCGTCGTGGCGGGCACGGGCGCGCGCGGCCTCGGCGATGCGCCGGTCGGCCGACTGGTGGCGCGCGGCGAGGTCGGCCTGCGCCTCGGTCTCGGCGGCGAGCGCGCCCTCCCGTTCGCCGAGCACGTCGTTGGCTTCCGTCGCGGCGGCCTCGGCGGCGGCGAGCGCGTCGTCGTGCCCGGCGGTGGCCTCCGACAGCTCCTCCGCCTCGGTCTCGAGCGCGGCGATGGTGTCGCCCGCGTCAGCGTTCAGCGAGGTTTCCCGCTCGATGTCGCGGCCGAGCTGCACGATCCGCGCCTCGAGCGCCATGACCGCCTGCGCGGCGCGCGTGGCCTCGGCGTCGAGCGCGTCGCGCTCCACCAGAAGGCGCTGGAGGACGGCGGAGGCGATGGCCTCCTCCTCGCGGAGCTGCGGCAGCGCGGCCTCGGCGGCCTCGCGCGCGGCGGCGGCCGACAGCGCCGCCTGCTCGGCGCGACCCGCCTCGGTCAGGGCGGCGCGCAGCACCTCCTCGGCGGCGAGCCTGCCCGCATCCGCGTCGCGCCAGCGCAGCCACATGAGGAGCCCCTCGGCCTGCCGCAGCTCCGCCCCGATCGCGCGGTAACGAGCGGCTTGCCGAGCCTGCCGCTCGAGCGTGGCGAGCTGGCCCGCGAGGCTTTCGAGCACGTCGTCGACCCGCGCGAGGTTCTGCTCGGCCGCGCGCAGCTTCAGCTCCGCCTCGTGGCGGCGCTGGTAGAGGCCCGCGATTCCGGCGGCATCCTCCAGCACGCGGCGGCGGTTCTTCGGCTTGGCGTTGATCAACTCGGCGATCTGCCCCTGGCGGACCAGCGCGGGCGAATGCGCGCCGGTCGAGGCGTCGGCGAAGAGCATCTGCACGTCCCGCGCGCGCACGTCCTTGCCGTTGAGCTTGTAGGCCGAGCCCGCGTCGCGCGTGATTCGCCGCACGATGTCGATCTGGTCGGTATCGTTGAACCCGGCGGGCGCGAGGCGCTGGGTATTGTCGATCTGGATATGGACCTCGGCGAAGTTCCGGGCGGGCCGCGTGGCGGCGCCCGCGAAGATCACGTCCTCCATCCCGTCGCCGCGCATGGCGGTGGGCCGGTTCTCGCCCATCACCCAGCGCAGCGCCTCGAGGAGGTTGGACTTGCCGCAGCCGTTCGGACCGACCACGCCCGTCAGCCCCTCGGCGATCACGAGGTCGGTCGGATCGACGAAGGACTTGAAGCCGTTCAGTCGGAGCCTGTTGAAACGCACGCGCCCTGCCTCGGTGTTTTCGATTCCGTTGATCCGGGAGTGTCCGCCCTCAGCGGACCCCGAGTCAATCGCGGCGCTCCTGCATATCGGCAGAGACTCGCCATTATCCCCAACATATCGCGCATTTTCCTACATCTCGTAGGGTATCTCTCGCGCACTCCTGCACGGAAATCGGCGGAGGTGCGACGATGTGTGCATTGATCCAGCCCGGCAGACATGGCATTTAGTTTGCAAGGTTAAATATCAGAGGTGCATCATGTCACAAGCCGAGAACAAGTATTCGCCGCTCTACTTCCTGGCCTCGCTGGGGGCGGGCGGCCTCGCCGTCACCTTCTTCATGTGGCTGATGTTCTGGGTGCCGCACCCCGACCAGCCGGTGCCGATCTTCGAGAACAACTGGGCCGTGCTGACCGGCGGCAGCCTGATCGAGCAGGCGATGGTACTGGCCGCCATGGCCGGGATCGCGGTCTTCGCGTTCCTGAACGTCAAGCTTCTCGCCTTCAACCTGAAGCGCTTCGCCGCCTTCCGCCGCTCCGAGGGCTACGAGGCCTTCGCCAAGTCGAACGCGGGCTCGCAGGTGCTGGCGATGCCGCTGGCGCTGGCGATGACGGTGAACGTGGGCTTCATCCTCGGCCTCACCTTCGTGCCCGGCCTCTGGGGCGTCGTCGAATACCTCTTCCCGCTCGCGATCATCGCCTTCCTCGCGATCGGCTGGATCGCCTTCCGCGAGCTCGGCCACTTCGTCGGCGCGCGGCTCCAGTCGGGCGGCTTCAACTGCTCGGCCAACAACACCTTCGCGCAGATGCTGCCGGCCTTCGCCCTCGCGATGATCGGCGTCGGCCTCGCCGCGCCCTCGGCCATGTCGGGCAGCGCGCTCGTGGCCGGGACCAGCCTCGTCCTCTCGACGTTCTTCATCGTCGTGGCCGTCGTCCTGGCGCTGATCGTCCTCGTCATGTCGGTCCGCCCGATGCTGGAGAACGGCGTGAACGTCGAGGCGGCGCCGACGCTGATGGTCGTCATCC
Source organism: Roseicyclus sp. (assembly GCF_052168335.1). Lineage (GTDB taxonomy): Bacteria > Pseudomonadota > Alphaproteobacteria > Rhodobacterales > Rhodobacteraceae > Roseibacterium. The sequence goes on from NZ_JBQLZP010000621.1 coordinate 2,399, forward strand.
CGATCATGACCGTCGTGGGCATCGCGCTCCTGCGGCAGAACCACGGGCTCCACGTCCACTTCGACGTCCATGGCGGCGCGGGCGAGACGCTGATGCTGCTGACGAAGCTGCTTTCGGTGCAGGTTGCCTTCGGCCTCTTCGGCCTCGCCGTCCTCAGCCGCGTCGGCTACGTCGCCCGCTTCGTGACGGGGCAGGAGACCTCGGCCGGCTCCTACGCGCTGGTCTGCCCGGGCGTCGCGCTGTCGGTCATGCTGCACTTCTGGCTGAACAAGGGCCTGGTGGCCGCCGACCTCGTGACCAAGTTCTCGGCCGCCTACTGGGCCATCTCGGCCCTCGCCGTGGCCTTCCAGTTCGCCATGATCGTGCTGGTCTGGATGCTGGCGGGCAAGCACTTCCGCAAGGCGCCGCCCGCCGCGCTGGCGACCGCCTGACACAGGGTCCGCGCGTGGCGCGGGTCCCCTCGCCGCCCCCTCACCGGGGCGGCGTCTTTCGTTGCGGACGGAACAATCTCCGCACGGAGTCCCCCGCGATCATTGAGATGAGCGGGGTGCGATGTTACATTCAGGGCAGACCCGGCGCCGGGGTCCGATGCGGCGCGCAACCATGGAGGACACAGTCCTGACCGGACCGACCCAGGCGGTGGCCAGACAGGCCGCCACGGCGCAGACGGCGCCCCGTTACGGCACCCTCACCAGCGACCAGCTGCTCGAGCGTGTGATCGCTTCCCTCGAAGACGACAAGGCTGAGGACATCGTGCGGATCGACCTGCGCGGCAAGTCCTCCATCGCCGACTGGATGGTGGTGGCCTCCGGCCGCTCCTCCCGCCAGGTCGCGGCGATCTCGGAAAAGCTCGTCGAGGCGTTGAAGCAGGATCACGGGATCGGCTGCAAGGTCGAGGGCAAGGATGCCGGAGACTGGGTGCTGATCGACGCGGGCGACGTGATCGTGCACGTCTTCCGCCCCGAGGTGCGCGACTTCTACCAGCTCGAGAAGATGTGGATGCCCGCCGGCGCCGCACGGCAGTAGGCAGGCCGCCCCTTGCGGATACACATCGCGGCGGTCGGGCGCCTGCGCGACGGCCCCGAGCGGGATCTCGTCGACGATTACCTGACCCGCCTCGACCGGACGGGCCGGGCCCTGGGACTGACTTCGGGCGGCGTGATCGAGGTCGAGGACCGCAAGGGCGGCGGTCCCGAGGCCGAGGCACGGCTCCTGCGGAGCGCCATGCCCGACGGCGCGCGGTTCTGGGCGATGGACGAGCGCGGCAAGACGCTCGGCAGCCCGGACTTCGCCGCCGCGCTCGCCCGCGCGAGGGATGCCGGACAGCGCGACCTCTGCCTGGTGATCGGCGGCGCCGATGGAATCGACCTCGCGCTCCGGGCGGAGGCGGACATGGTCCTGTCCTTCGGTC
>NZ_JBQLZP010000622.1:0-1772 GCF_052168335.1 Roseicyclus sp.
TCAACTCCAACCCCGCGACGATCATGACCGATCCCGGCATGGCGGACGCCACCTACATCGAGCCGATCACGCCCGAGGTCGTCGCCAAGATCATCGAGAAGGAGCGGCCCGACGCCCTCCTGCCCACGATGGGCGGGCAGACCGGGCTCAACACCTCGCTCGCGCTCGAGGAGATGGGCGTGCTCGCGAAGTTCGGCGTCGAGATGATCGGCGCCAAGCGCGAGGCCATCGAGATGGCCGAGGACCGCAAGCTCTTCCGCGAGGCGATGGACCGGATCGGGCTGGAGAACCCCAAGGCGACGATCATCTCCGCACCGAAGAAGGCGGACGGCAAGTACGACATCAAGGCCGGTCTCCAGATGGCGGTCGAGGCGATCGAATACGTGGGCCTGCCCGCGATCATCCGCCCGGCCTTCACGCTCGGCGGCACCGGCGGCGGCGTCGCCTACAACCGCGAGGAATACGAATACTACTGCCGCACCGGGATGGAGGCCTCGCCCGTCGCGCAGATCCTCGTGGACGAGTCGCTGCTGGGCTGGAAGGAGTTCGAGATGGAGGTCGTCCGCGACAAGGCGGACAACGCGATCATCGTCTGCTCCATCGAGAACGTGGACCCGATGGGCGTGCACACGGGCGACTCGATCACCGTCGCCCCCGCGCTGACGCTGACCGACAAGGAATACCAGATCATGCGCAACGGCTCGATCGCCGTGCTGCGCGAGATCGGGGTGGAGACCGGCGGCTCGAACGTGCAATGGGCCGTGAACCCGGTGGACGGGCGCATGGTGGTGATCGAGATGAATCCCCGCGTCAGCCGCTCCTCGGCGCTGGCGTCGAAGGCAACCGGCTTCCCCATCGCGAAGATCGCGGCCAAGCTGGCTGTGGGTTACACTCTGGATGAATTGGACAATGACATCACGAAAGTGACACCGGCATCCTTCGAACCCACCATAGACTACGTGGTGACGAAGATCCCGAGGTTCGCTTTTGAAAAGTTCCCCGGCTCCGAGCCGACGCTGACCACGGCCATGAAGTCGGTGGGCGAGGCGATGGCCATCGGGCGGTCCTTCCACGAGAGCGTGCAGAAGGCGCTGGCCTCGCTCGAGACCGGGCTGACCGGCTTCGACGAGATCGAGATCCCCGGCGCCGAGGACCCGGCCGCCATCGTCAAGGCGCTCAGCCGTCAGACGCCCGACCGCCTTCGGATCATCGCGCAGGCGATGCGGCACGGACTTTCGGACGACGAGATCGCCGCCGTGACGAAGTTCGACCCCTGGTTCCTCGCCCGCATCCGCGAGATCGTGGACGCCGAGGCGCGCATCCGCCGCGAGGGCTTGCCGGTGACGGAGGAGGGCATCCGCGCGCTCAAGATCATGGGCTTCACCGACGCCCGCCTCGCCCGCCTGACGGGGCGCGAGGAAAGCAACATCCGCCGCGCGCGCCTGAACCTGGGCGTCGTGGCGCAGTTCAAGCGGATCGACACCTGCGCCGCCGAGTTCGAGGCGCAGACGCCCTACATGTACTCGACCTACGAGCACCCCGTCCTCGGCGAGGCGGAGTGCGAGGCGCGTCCGAGCGGTGCCAAGAAGGTCGTCATCCTCGGCGGCGGCCCGAACCGCATCGGCCAGGGGATCGAGTTCGACTACTGCTGCTGCCACGCCTGCTTCGCGCTCAGCGATACGGGCTTCGAGACCATCATGGTCAACTGCAACCCCGAGACGGTCTCGACCGACTACGACACCTCGGACCGGCTCTACTTCGAGCCGCTGACC
>NZ_JBQLZP010000623.1:0-2995 GCF_052168335.1 Roseicyclus sp.
CGCGGAGGAGCGCGAGCGTGTCGTCCACGATGCTCACAGGTCGGCCCCCGCCACGTCCACGCGCCCGTCCTTGATGCGCAGGACGCGCGCCTGAACCTGGCTCTTCGCGGCCCGGATCAGGGCGAGGTCGTGTGTCGCGATCAGCACCGTCTTGCCCATCCGGTTCAGCTCCACCAGCAGCTGGAGGAGGCGCAGCGACATGTCCCAGTCGACGTTGCCCGTGGGCTCGTCGGCGAGGATCACGTCGGGGTCCATGATGACGGCGCGCGCGAGCGCCGCGCGCTGCCGTTCGCCCCCCGACAGCTCCGGCGGCAGGGCCCGCGCGCGGGAGGAGAGGCCGACCCAGGCGACAAGCTCCGCGATGTCGCGCGCGTGCCCAGGACCGGCGCGCCCGGTGACGGTGAGCGGAAGGGCGATGTTCTCGTCCGTCGGCAGGTGGTCGAGGAACTGGCAATCCTGGTGCACGACGCCGATCCGCGCGCGGAGGTCCGCGACCGCGTCGCGCCCGATGCCCGCCGCCTCCTTGCCCAGCAGCGTGACCCGGCCCGCCGTCGGCAGAAGCTCGGCGTAGCAGAGCTTGAGGAAGGTGGTCTTGCCCGCGCCGGAGGGGCCGGTGAGGAAGTGGAACGAGCCGCGCGGCAGGTCCAGCTTCAGCCCCGACAGGAGCGGCCCCGAGCCGTAGCCATAGGCGGCGTCCTGCATCGCGATCACGTCGGCGTCCCTCGCCCCTTGCTCTTGCGCCCTGTCTTGCACCTTATGGGGCAGGGTTGCAATCGCGCCTCGGTCCGGAGCGCAGTTCGGCGGAACGAATCGGGACTCTTGGACGATGGCCGTCCTGTTGATAAACATGTTGACAACTTGAACCATCATGACGTCGGCCATCGAGGGCCGGGGAGACGGTATTTCATGCGGCTGACCTGCCCGAACTGCGGTGCGCGTTACGAGGTGGACGACGCGATGATCCCCCCCGAGGGGCGCGACGTGCAATGTTCGGATTGCTCGACGACCTGGTTCCAGCCGGGGCGTCCCGAGATGCCGCCGCCGGCGGCACAGCACTCCGACGCGGCCGATGCGCCCGAGCCGGTCGCCGAGGCCGAGCCGGAACATGACGCGCCCGCTGCCGTCCCGGACGAGACCGCGACGCGCGTGGTGACGCCCAACGACGCCGAGGAGGAAGAGGTCGCCGCAGGCCCCGCTCCCGGGGATGCCGCTCCCGAGGCTTCCTGGGATGAGGATACCGGCCCCGGACATGCCGCGCCCGAGGAGACCGGGCGCCGCCAGATCGATCCGGCGATCCGCGACATCCTGCGCGAGGAGGCGGAGCGCGAGAAGCGCCTGCGCGAGGCCGAGGCCGTGCCCGTCGAGACCCAGGCGGAGATGCCTCTCGAGGAGGAGCCGCAGGATGCCCGCCGCGCCCGCCGCCGCGCCGAGCTGGAGGAGGCCGACGACGCCTTCACCGTCGGCGCCGCGAACGCCGCGCTGGCCGCGGGTCCCCGCCGCGACCTCCTGCCCGACATCGAGGAGATCAATTCGACGCTCCGCGCCTCGGAAGACCGCGACAGCGCCGCCGACGAGCAGGCCGAGGCCGAGGCCGAGCGGCCCGCCGGACGCAGGCGTCGCGGCGTGCGTGTCGGCTTCCTCCTGACCCTCGCCGTCGCGGCCGCGCTGTTCTGGGCCTACGTGAACGTGGGGCTCATCTCCGAGCGCGCCCCGCAGATCGCACCCACCGTCCAGGCCTTCGCCGCGCAGGTGGACGCCGCCCGCTTCTGGCTCGACGATCTCGCGCGCGGACTGGTCGAGCGCGAGGCGACCACGGTTCAGTAAGGCGCCGCTGCTTCGGGTGCGGGCGCGTTTCCGCACCTCGTCGCAGGACCCGCCGCGCGGGTAGGACGCCGCGCTTCCGGCTCGACGACCTCGCCCAAGGGCCGGTGGAGCGCGGGGCGACGACGCTTCGGCAAGACGCCGCTGCGGCGGATGCGGGGTCAGTTTCCTCAGAACTGGTCGAGGAGCCTGCGCAGGTACTCGAGTTCGATGTCCGGGCGGTCCTGTTCGGCCGAGCGGCGGCGCAGCTCGTCCAGAAGCTCGCGCGAGCGGCGGAAGGCTTCCTCGCGCGACTCGATCCCCTCCTCCGAGCCGAAGGAGCCGGTGTTGCCCGCCTGGCGGCCGAGCGGGTCCTGAAGCGGCCGGTCGGTCGGCATCGCGCCCTCCGCCTGGCCCTGGCCCGGCTCGCGGCCTTCCTCGCGCGCCAGCGCACGGCCGAGCGCCGACATGCCTTCGCGCATCGCCTCCATCGCATCGGACTGGAGGTCGAGCGCGCCGGCGATGTCGCCGTTCTCGAGCGCGCGGGCGGCGTCGTCCATCGCCCGTCCCGCCTCGTCGAGCTGGCGCAGCGCCTCGTCGCCCTCCTCCGTGCCCGATCCGGGCAGGCGGCCCGCCTGTTCCTCGAGCTGGCGGCGCAGGGCCTCCTGCCGTTCGGCAAGCGACTGCTCGCCGTTCTCGCCGCCCTGGCCCTCGCCGAACTGCTCGCCCGGGTCGCCGGGCTGGCCGGGCATCTCGCCCGGCTGCTGGCCGGGTTGCTGCCCCTGCTGGCCGTTCTGGCCCTGCTCCTGCTCGCCCACGGTGCCCTGGCGCTGGCCGGGCTGGCCGGGCTGCTGCTGCTGTCGGCCGCCCTGGCCGCCGAACTGTTCCTGAAGCTCCTGGAAGCTGTCGTCGGACAGGTCCTGCTGGTCGCGCAGCGTGTCCTGGAGGCCCTCCATGGCCTCCTGACCCGGCGTCTGCGGGCCGTCGCCGCCTTCGCCTTGCGTGATCTCCATGTTCTCCAGCATCTGCTGGAGCATGTCGAGCAGCTCCTGCGCCTCGGCCATCCGGCCTTCCTGCATCAGCTCCTCGATCCGGCGCAGCATCTCGTCGAGGTCGGCCATGGACATTTCCATGCGCTCGCCCTGGTCGGGCTGGTCGGTCTCGTCGCCTGGCGCAGAACGCCGCGCCGGGCGAC
>NZ_JBQLZP010000624.1:0-2306 GCF_052168335.1 Roseicyclus sp.
GTCGGTGCGGATGTCCGAGGAGAAGAGGCTGCCGAAGACCCTCCGTGTCCCGTGTCGGGAAGTGGCGGCGCGCCCGGGACTCGGGCGCGCCTGAACCGGGTTGCTTATAGGCGCGGGTGTTCGGTGGCGTAAAGGGGCAGTGCCCGGAGGCTCGGCAAGGGCGCGCCGTCAGTCCCCCGCCGGGCGGGCGAGCGTGTCGAGCGCCGCGATGGCCCCGTCGGCGGTGTCGGCATGTCCGACGGCGTCCATCACCAGCACGCCCTCGACGAGCGTGAGGGCCAGCCGCGCCGCGCCGTCCGGGTCGGGCAGGTGCTCGGGCAGCCGTCCCGCGATCCACCCGAGGAACCCCTCCATCACCGCGCGGCCCGCCGCGCCATGCGCCGCGCGGCCCTGTCCGGCGGCCGAGACGATGTCGAGCCAGACTCGGGAATAGGGGCTGAACGCCGGCGTCCGCATCAGGGCCACCACCTCCGCGACGGCCGCCCCGAGGCTCGAAGCCCGCCCGGGCGGCAGGGCGGAGGAGAGACCCGCCGCCATCCGCGCGGCCAGGTGCTCGAGCAGCGCCCCGATCAGCGCGTCCTTCGAGCCGAAGTAGTAGATCAGCATCCGGTCCGAGGTGCCAGCCGCCTGCGCCAGCGGGCGCAGCGATGCCGTGTTGAGCCCGTGGCCGAGCACGTGGTCGGCCATCGCGTCGAGCATCGGGGAGCGATCGGGTTTGTCGCGCGCCATGTCTTTCCTGTAGCGAGTGCTACATCATCGTGTTATGTAGCGAGCGCTACATGATTCCATGCGCCCGCGCGAGGTCCGCCCATGACGCTGCTCCAGGTCCTGCCCATCGTTCTCTATATCGCCACCGCTGTCACGGTCCTTGCCGCGGCCTCCGGCGCGGGCGCCGGCCGCGCCGGTCTCTGGCGCATCCCGGCGCTGGCGGGGGCGTTCCTCGCCGTCGTCTCGGCCGTCACCCTCGTCGCGGAGGGGCCAGTGCAGTTCTGGGTGAACCACACGACGACCTGGGCGGGAAACCAGGTGTGGTTCGACCTCATCTTCGCCGTGGCGATGGCCTTCGTCCTGATGCTGCCGCGCGCGCGGGCGGTGGGCATGAACCCCTGGCCCTGGGCCATCGCCACGCTGGCGCTCGCCTGCCTCGCGCTGCTGCCGATGCTCGCGCGCCTGATGTGGCTGGAAGAGCGCGGGCGGAGGTGAGGCCCGGAAAAGCCGGCTTTTCCGGGCCGGAATTGCCGGCAATTCCGGATCAGCTCACATCCTTGTAGGACACTTCCCGGATGTCCGAGCCGAGCTTCTCGCGCCGCACGATCAGGCGGTTGAGCGCGTTCACGTAGGCCTTCACGCTCGCCACGACCGTGTCGGTGTCCGCCGACTGGCCGGTGGCGATGCGCCCGTCCTCCTCGATCCGGACCATCACGGTCGCCTGCGCGTCCATGCCCTCGGTCACCGCGCTCACCTGGTAGAGCTGCAGGACGGCCTCGTTGGGATAGAGCGCCTTGACCGCGTTGAAGGCCGCGTCGACCGGGCCGTCGCCCTGCGCGGTGGCCTGCCGGTGCTTCTCGCCGACGCGGAGCGTGATGTCGGCCGACTGCGGCGCCTCCGTCCCGCAGATCACGCGGAGGAACTTCAGCTCGAGATGGTCGTCCTGGTCGGCGGCGGCGGCGTCCGTCACCAGCGCGATCAGGTCGTCGTCGAAGACCTCCTTCTTGCGGTCGGCCAGCGCCTTGAACCGCACGAAGAGGTCGTTCAACTGGTTGTCCACCATGTCGAAGCCGAGGTCCTTCAGCTTCGCCCGGAGCGCCGCGCGCCCCGAATGCTTGCCCAAGGGCAGCGACGTCCCCGCGAGGCCCACGTCCGAGGGGCGCATGATCTCGAAGGTATCCGCGCTCTTCAGCATGCCGTCCTGGTGGATGCCGCTCTCGTGGGCGAAGGCGTTCTTGCCGACGATGGCCTTGTTGGGCTGGACCGCGAAGCCCGAGACGGTCGAGACGCGCCGCGAGATGTGCATGATCTTCGTCGTGTCGATGCCGGTCGCGTAGGGCATGATGTCGTTGCGCACCCGCATCGCCATCACGACTTCCTCCAGCGCGGTGTTGCCCGCGCGCTCGCCGAGGCCGTTGATCGTGCATTCGATCTGCCGCGCGCCGCCCGCGACGGCGGCGAGCGCGTTCGCCGTCGCCATGCCGAGGTCGTTGTGGCAGTGCGTGGCGAAGACCACGTCCGCGCCGCCCTCGCATTCGGCGATGAGCCGGCGGATCAGGTCGGCGGATTCCGCGGGCGCGGTGTAGCCCACGGTGTCG
>NZ_JBQLZP010000625.1:0-7455 GCF_052168335.1 Roseicyclus sp.
CAGCACCGGCGCCCAGTTGAGCGAGCCGCCGCCGACATAGGCGATCCTGACCGGGATGGGCTGATGTTCGGTTTGCGTCATGTTTGTATCGCATTCGGCACAGGCAGATTTGCCCGGCACGTGCGTGCCGCACCGAATACGAACCTCCCTTCGTCGGTTTTCCCGGCTTTTTGCCGGTGTTCTTGAACTGGGCCTCAGGCTATGCTCCGGGCATGCGCGTGAAAATGAACCGTTCCTAACAAAAAGATGGATATTTCCGAACATACTCTTGTCTCCATGCTTCCGACCCAGGCGTTGAGCCTGCGGCTCGCGCGTCCGCCGATCGCCATGTCCCACGGGCCGACCTGGAAGATCGACAAGGTGAACCCTGTCCATGATCTCGTCGTTTGCCTGGCCGGTGGCGGGCGCTACCGGATCGAGGACGAGGACATCGCCCTGTCGCCCGGCGAGGCGATGCTGATCCCCGCCTATACCCGTTTCCGGGGGCATCACGCGGGGGATGACGCCACCTACACGGGGATCGCCCAGCACTTCTCGCTCGACCTCTTCGGGCGGGAGGACGTGCTGGGGCAGATGCGGCTCAGGCGGCACGTCCGCCTGTCGAACTGGCCTGTCCTGGAACCGCTCGTGTCGCACTACCGGGCGACGCCGAGCGGCGCCATGGCGACGCTCACGCAGCACCACCAGTTCATGGTGATCCTGCTCATGTATCTGGAGGACGCCTTCCTCGGCTGGCGCGAGGCGGTGCCCGAGGGACCGCAGAGCCAGGACCTTCTGTCGATGCAGATCATGTTCGTGGCCTCGCGCCTGGCCGCCGACCCGGTGGGTTCTGGCGTCGAGGAGGCGATGCGCTCGGTCAGCTTCAATCCCGACTACTTCCGCCGCGCCTTCCGCGACCGGATCGGGATGACGCCGCAGAAATACCGCGAGCTCAAACGCATGGAGTTCGCCGTCAGCCGCCTCGGCCAGGGCCATCCGGTCAAGCGCGTGGCGGCGGAACTCGGCTATTCCGACCCGTACTTCTTCAGCCGGATGTTCAAGCGCTACATCGGGTCGAGCCCGTCGAGCTACCGGCTCAGGCGCGGCGGCATGGACGGCGACCCGCCCCCGCCTCCGGCTACATGACGGCACCGACCTGCCAGGGCACGATCTCGTGGTCGCCGAGGCCGAGCGCCTCGCTCCGCGTGGGCTTGCCCGAGGCGACGGCGAGGATCTCGGCCAGGATCTCGGCGCCCTTCCGGGCGAGGCTGGTGCCTTCGCTGACGATGTCGCCGCAGTTGAGGTCCATGTCCTCGGGCATGGAGGTGAAGAGCCGGTCGTTGGTGGCGAGCTTGATCGTCGGCGCGGGCTTCGACCCGAAGGCCGAGCCGCGCCCCGTGGTGAAGACCACCACCTGCGCGCCGCCCGCGATCTGGCCGGTGACGGAGACCGGATCGTAGCCGGGCGTGTCCATGAAGATCAGGCCGCGCGCGGCCACCTGCTCGGCATAGCCGACCACGTCGGCGAGCGGCGTCGAGCCGCCCTTGGCCGCGGCGCCGAGCGACTTCTCGAGGATCGTCGTGAGCCCGCCCGCCTTGTTCCCGGGCGAGGGGTTGTTGTCCATCGAGCCGCCGTGCATCGCGGTGTAGCCCTCCCACCAGCGGATGCGCGCGAGGAGCTTCCCGGCCACCTCCGGGCTCGCGGCGCGGCGGATCAGGAGCTGCTCGGCCCCGTAGATCTCGGGCGTCTCGGACAGGATCACCGCGCCGCCCTGCCCCACGAGCAGGTCGGCCGCCACGCCCAGCGCGGGGTTCGCGGTGATGCCGGAATATCCATCCGAGCCGCCGCATTGCAGGGCGACGGTCAGCTCCGAGGCGGGGCAGTCGCTGCGCTCGACGGCATTCACCTCGGGCAGCAGCGCCTCCACCCGTTCGCGGATCGCGGCGATGGTGGCGCGGGTGCCGCCAGTGTCCTGGATCGTCAGCCCGTGGAAGCGCTCCTGCCCCGTCCCGGAGAAGGCCGCCTTCATCCGCGCGACCTGCATCACCTCGCAGCCGAGGCCGACGAAGACCGCCGCGCCCACGTTCGGGTGCGTGGCGTATCCCCAGAGCACGCGCTGGAGGTTGTCCCAGCCCGGCCCCTCGGCGGCCATGCCGCAGCCGGTGCCGTGCGCCAGCGCGAAGACGCCATCGACGTTGGGATAGGCGTCGAGGATGCCGCTTGCCCGGATCTGCTCGGCCGCCTGCCGGATCACCGTGGCCGAGCAGTTCACCGTCGCGCAGAGCGCGATGTAGTTGCGCGTGCCGACGCGGCCGTCGGCCCGGCGATAGCCGCGGAACGTCGCGGGCGCGGCCTCGGGGATCGCGGCGCGCGCCGCCTCGAGATCGGTGCCCGCTGCGTAGTCCCGGTCATGCGCGCCGATCGCGCAATTGTGGCTGTGGACGTGCTCGCCCGCGTCGATGTCCTGCGTCGCGTAGCCGATGATCTGCCCGAACTTGCGGATCGGCCGGCCCTGCGCCAGTGCGTGCCGCGCGAGCTTGTGGCCCGCGGGCACGCCGCCCTCCTTCGCGGTCAGGATCACCACGTCGTCGGATGGATGCAGGAGGATCGGGTCTGGCATGGGCGTGTCCGGCTCCGTCAGGTGGTCCCGGCCAGGCGGCGCACCATCGCGTGCGCCCCGTGCCGGCAGATGCCATCCAATGCCGCGGAAAGCCCCGCCCGCAAGTCCGGATCGGCGGCCAAGGCGCGCGGAAAGACATCCTCGATGGCGAGGAAGGCTGCGACACGGCCCTCCGCGTCCTCCGCCCCGTCCCAGGCCGCGCGCAGCCGCCCGGCCAGCGGGTCGCGCACGTCGATGGGCGCGCCGGCTTCGTCGGTGCCGCCCGCGTAGCGCATCCAGGCCGCCACGGCGAGCAGGAGCCCCGGCACCGCCCGCCCCGCCGCGAGACCGTCGGCCAGCGTGCCGAGAAGGCGCTGGGGCAGCTTCTGGCTGCCGTCCATGGCGATCTGCCACGTCCGGTGCCGGATCGCTGGATTGCGGAACCGCTCGAGCAGCGCCGCGCAATAGGCGGCAAGGTCGACGCCCTCGGGCTGCGGCACGGCGGGGATGATCTCGTGCGTCCAGAGATGCCGGCAGAAGTCGGCGAAGGCGTCATCCGCCACCGTGTCGGCGATGGTCTCGTGCCCAGAGAGGTAGCCGAGATAGGCCAGCGCCGAATGCGCGCCGTTGAGGCAGCGGAGCTTCATCGTCTCGAACGGGGCCACGTCGCGCGCGAACTGCACGCCCGCCGCTTCCCAGGCAGGGCGGGCGCCGTCGGTGAAGTCGTCCTCGATCACCCACTGGCGGAACGGCTCGTGGACCACGCAGGCCTCGTCGCGATAACCCTGCGCGGCGGCCAGTGCGGCCACGTCCCCGGGCGTCGTGGCGGGCGTGATCCGGTCGACCATGGTGGAGGGGAAGCGGACCTCGGCCGCGATCCATTCGGCGAGGTCGGCGTCGCGCGCACGCGCCATGTCGAGGATCACGCCGCGCACCGTCCGCCCGTTGTGGGGAAGGTTGTCGCAGCAGAGCACGGTGAAGGGCGCAGTCCCCGCTGCCCGCCGCCGCGCCAGCGCCTCGACGACGAAGCCGGGCACGGTGACGGGCGCGCCGGGGTTCGCGAGGTCCGCGCGGATGCCCGGATGGTCGCGCCGCAGACGCCCCGTCGCGGGCTCGTGGCAATAGCCCTTCTCGGTGACGGTCATGGACAGGATGCGCACCTCGGGCGCCGTCATCGCGTCGAGGACGGCCGACGGGTCCTCGGGCGCCACGAGGACACGGGCGATCGAACCGATGACGCGATACCCGGGCCCCTCCGGCGCGAGCGTGACGGAGGTGTAGGCGCAGCCCTGCGGCGCGAGCCGGTCGCGCACGCCCGCGCTGTTCAGCGAGACGGCGCAGATCCCCCAGTCGCCGCCTTCGGCCTCCATCGCCTCCTCGGTCCAGATGGCGTTGAAGGCACGGAAGAAGGCGCCGGGGCCGAGGTGGACGATCCCGACCTTCGGCGCGGGCGCGCTGCGGGACAGGCGCGCGTCAGCGGGCAAGCCATCCTCCATCGACGTTGATGACCGCCCCCGTGACATAGCGCGCGGCGGGCGAGCAGAGGAAGGCCACCGTGCCGCCGATGTCCTCGGGCTGCCCCCAGCGCCCCATCGGGATGCGCTCGAGGATGGCGCGGGACCGCTCGGGGTCGGCCTGGAGCGCGGCGGTGTTGTTGGTCTTGATGTAGCCGGGCGCGACCGCGTTCACGGTGATGCCCTTCTCCGCCCATTCGTTGGCGAGGATCTTCGTCACGCCCGCCACGCCGTGCTTGGCCGCGGTGTAGGACGCGACCCGGATGCCGCCCTGGAACGAGAGGAGGGAGGCGATGCTGACCACCGCCGCCGGCGTGTGCCCCGAGGCGAGCGCCGCCCGCGCGAAGGCCTGCGCGGTGAAGAACACCGCCTTGAGGTTCACGTCCATGACAGCGTCCCAGTCGGCTTGCGTGAAGTCGAGGGCGTCGCCGCGGCGGATCGTGCCCGCGTTGTTCACCAGGATGGAATAGCCCTGCCCCTCGAAGACGTCCCGCGCCGCCATCGGATCGGAGAGGTCGAGCGACATCGTTTCGGCCGCGCCGCCGCTGGCGCGGATCGCGGCGACGGTCTCGTCGGCGGGCGTTCGGCCCGCGCAGGTCACCTGCGCGCCCTGACCGGCGAGCGCCTGCGCGATGGCGCGCCCGATGCCGGTGTTGGCGCCCGTCACCAGCGCCCGGCGGCCTTCGAGCGAAAACGGGTTCACAGGAGTTCTCCCGGCTGCACGAACTCCATGTCCGTGTAGTCGACGTTGTCCCCCGCCATCGCCCAGATGAAGGTATAGGCCCCGATCCCCGCGCCCGAATGGATCGACCAGGGCGGCGAGATCGCGGCCTCCTCGTTGGCGACGACGAGGTGGCGCGTCTCCTGCGGCTCGCCCATGAAGTGGATCACCCGCGCCTCGGGCTCCATGCCCCAATAGAGATAGGCCTCCATCCTGCGGTCGTGGACATGGGCGGGCATCGTGTTCCAGACCGACCCCTCCAGAAGCTGCGTATAGCCGAGGACGAGCTGGCAGCTCTCCATCACGAGGGGGTGGATGAACTGGTAGATCACGCGCTTGTTCGAGGTTTCCGTCGCGCCCAGTTCGACCCGCTTGGCCTCGGTGATGCGGACGAGGCGGCAGGGCAGCGCGGCATGGGCGGGCGCGGAGGTGATGTAGAACCGCCCCGCTCCGCCGAAGGTCACGGGCCCCGAGCCCTTGCCGAGGTAGAGCACGTCGCCCGTCTCGAGCGTCCAGACCTGGCCGGCGGCCCCGACCGTTCCGGTGGCGCCGATGTTCACGATGCCCATCTCGCGCCGCTCGAGGAAGGTCTCGGTCCGCGTCTCGGCCACCTGGCCCAGCACGAGCTCGGCGCCGTTCGGGACCGCGCCGCCCAGCGTGAAGCGGTCGTAGTGCGTGTAGATCAGCCGGATCTCGCCGTCCGCGAACAGGCCCCGGCCGAGGAAATGGCGGCGCAGATCGCCGGTGCCGAGGGTGCGGGCATGTTCGGGATGGACGGCTTGACGGGTCTCTACGGTCAGCATGACGGCTCCTTACAGGAAATCGGGACGGCGCGGGGTGAAGCAGTCGATCAGCCGGCCCGCGGCGAGGCAGGTGCAGCCATGCTCGACCCCGGAGGGGATGACGAAGCTGTCGCCCGGGCCGACCTCGAGGCTTTCGCGCCCGATCTCGAACCGGAAGCGGCCGCTTTCGACATAGGTGGACTGGACGTTCGGGTGACTGTGTCGTTCGCCGGTCGCGCCCGCCTCGAAGGCGAAGGCGACCATCATCAACCCCGCGCTGTCGCACAGGACCTGGCGGGTGATCCCGGGCGCGGGATAGGCAAGCGGATAGCGTTCGACGATCGGCATGGGTCTGCGTCCCCTCAGAACAGCGACGGCAGCCAGAGCGACAGCGCCGGCACGTAGGTGACGAGGAGCAGTGTCGCGATGGCGGCGAGGTAGAAGGGCCAGATCGTGCGGATGACCCTGCCAACCGGGACCTTGCCGACGGCGCAGCCCACGAACAGGACCGCCCCCACCGGCGGGGTGCAGAGCCCGATGCCGAGATTCAGGACCATGATGATCCCGAAATGCACCGGATCGACGCCCACGGCGGTCGCCACCGGCAGGAAGATCGGCGTCGTGATGGCGATCAGCGGCGACATGTCCATGAAGGTGCCGAGGAGCAGCAGGACCACGTTGAGGATCAGCAGGATCACCAGGGGGTTCGACGACAGCTCGGTCATCGCGGCGGCGAGCGAGGCCGGAATGCGCATGTAGGCCAGGAGCCACCCGAAGGAGGCCGCGCAGCCGATCACGAGCAGCACCATGGAGGCGGTCCTCACCGCGCCCAGCGTCGCGGCGACGAACTGTGCCCAGCCGAGCGTGCGATAGGCCACGAGCGTCACGAGGAGCGCGTAGACCACCGCGATGCACGAGCTTTCGGAGGCCGTGAACACGCCCGAACGCACCCCGCCGAATATGATCGCGACGAGGATCAGGCCCGGAACCGCGTTGAGCAGGATCCAGCCCAGCGCCGCCATGCCGGGGAAGCGCTCGGTCGGATAGCCGCGTCTGCGGGCCACCAGCCATGCGGTGATCATCAGCGCGGCCGCGAGGAGGAGGCCGGGCAGGATGCCGGCCGTGAAGAGGTCGGCGATGGAGATGCGCCCGCCCGCCGCGATCGAGTAGATGATGAGGTTGTGCGATGGCGGCAGCATCAGCGCGATGATCGAGGACACGACCGTGACGTTGACGGCGTAGTCCTTGTCGTAGCCGCGCTCCTCCATCTGCGGGATCATCAGCCCGCCGATCGCCGAGGCATCGGCCGCCGCCGAGCCCGAGATGCCGCCGAAGAGCACCGAGGCCGAGATGTTGACCTGCCCGAGGCCGCCGCGCAGGTGGCCCACGGCCGCCCCCGCCAGCGCCACGAGCCGCCGGGCAATGTCGCCCCGCACCATCAGCTCGCCCGCGTAGATGAAGAAGGGGATCGCCATCAGCGCGAAGACCGACATGCCGGAATTGAGCTGCTGGAACACCACCACCGGCGGCAGGCCGAGGTAGAGGATCGTGGCGAAGGCCGCCGCGCCGAGGCAGAAAGCCACCGGCGTGCCGATCAGGAGCAGGAAGGTGAAGGTGCCGAAGAGGACGTAGGCTTCCATGCCGGGTCAATCCTGTGCCACGGCGGCTTCGCCGAAACGGGCGGTCGGCAGCCCCGCGAGGCGCCGCAGGATGCGCTCGACCGAGAAGAGCAGCATCAGCACCCCGCCCCAGATCAGCGCGCCGTAGTTGAAGGCGCCGGAGATCCCGATGTTCGGGATCGTCGTGTTCCAGACCGTCGCCGCGAGCTGCGTGCCGTAGACGATCATGCCGCCCGAGAAG
>NZ_JBQLZP010000626.1:0-8443 GCF_052168335.1 Roseicyclus sp.
GGCGCCCTCCGGGGCATCGCGGGCCTCGGGAGCGCCTTCCGCGGTGGCCTGCGCTTCCGCCGCTGTATCGTCGGCGATCCGGGGCCCTTCGGCGTCGCCCTCGCCGGCGGCGGGAGCGGCTTCCGCGGTGGCTTCCCCCGCCAAGCGGGCATCGGGCACGGCGATAGCATCGCCATCGCCTTCGTCGGCGGCGGGCGCGCTTTCCGGCGCGCGGTCGGCGACGGGCGCGGCACCGGGCGCGGCACCACCGGAGAGGGCGGAGCCTCCCTCCACATGCGCGTCATCGGCAGCGGGAGCACCAACCGCGGTCCCATCAACGGCGGGGGCACTTTCGTTGTCCGTCACGGCAGCGGCAATATCGGGGGCTGGCGTCGCCGGTGAAACGGGAGGCTCTCCGTCCGGGGGAGCGGGCCGGCCGGGGGACGCGTCGTCGACACCGGGCGCAGTCCCGGTCATCGCGGCGATCTCCTCCGCGCCGGGGGGCTCGTCGGCGGCGGAGGCGGCCTCCGGGGCGGTCCCGGCGCCGCCCCTCTCTTCTGAGATCGCAGGCCCGCCACCGGCACGGTCCACGGGCAGCGCCTCCCCCGCGCCCCCGTCGGCAACCGGGCCGCCGCCCGCGCCGGACGCGCGCGCTTCGCCGGTGGCAGGACCGGCCGCAGGAGCGGTTCGCGCGGCAGGAGCCGGCCCTGTTTCGCCCGCACCTTCGGATGCGTCAGGTGCCTCCCCGTCGCCGGTGCCGGCGGCCGCGCGCCGCCCTTCAACGGCGGACCCGGTCCCGATGTCGGCGGTGATCTCTTCGGCGGAGGCGGGGTCGCTCCCGGCGGCGGGCGCCGCAGACGCCCCGGTAGCTCCTTCGGTGACGGCGGCCTCGTTCCCGGCGGCGTCTCGCGGCACGAAGGGCCGCGGGCTCGGCAGAAGCGGCGGCTGCGCCGCCGAGATCCCGCGCGGCAGCGGCACGAGCGAGCGCGAGGGCGCTTCGGCCCCAGCCATCGCGACGGTCAGGGCGAGCGCCAGCGCGGCCAGGCCGGCGGGGCGCACGCCTCCCCTCATTCGGCCGCGTCCTCGC
Source organism: Roseicyclus sp. (assembly GCF_052168335.1). Taxonomy (GTDB): domain Bacteria; phylum Pseudomonadota; class Alphaproteobacteria; order Rhodobacterales; family Rhodobacteraceae; genus Roseibacterium. The sequence goes on from NZ_JBQLZP010000626.1 coordinate 1,067, forward strand.
GGCGGCGCGGGGTCTTGGAGCGCCCGAAATCCGGCGCGTCGGTGTCCTGTCCCGCCTCGATGATGCCCCGCCGGATCGCGCGGGTCCGGGTGAAATAGGCGTGCAGGTGCTCGCCGTCGCCGGTGCGGATCGCCCGCTGGAGCGCGAAGAGCTCCTCGGTGAAGCGGCCGAGGATCTCGAGCGTCGCGTCCTTGTTCGTCAGGAACACGTCGCGCCACATCGTCGGGTCCGAGGCGGCGATCCGCGTGAAGTCGCGGAACCCCGCGGCGGAGTACTTGATGACCTCGCTGTCCGTCACGCGGCGCAGGTCGTCGGCCACGCCCACCATCGTGTAGGCGATGAGGTGCGGCGTGTGCGAGGTCACGGCGAGGACGAGGTCGTGATGGTCGGCGTCCATCTCCTCTACATTGGCGCCGCACCCCTCCCAGAGGCGGCGGAGCCGGTCGATGGCGGCACGGTCCTCGCCCGGCTCGGGAGTGAGAAGCACGTAGCGGTTGTCGAAGAGCTCGGCGAAGCCCGAGCGGGGGCCGGAATGCTCGGTCCCGGCCAGCGGGTGCGCGGGAACGAAGTGGACGCCCTCGGGGATGTGGGGGGCGCATTGCGCGATCACGTCCCGCTTGACCGAGCCCACGTCGGTCACGGTCGCGCCCGGCTTCAGGACCGGCGCGATCTCGGCCGCGACCGCGCCCATGGCGCCCACCGGCACGCAGAGCACGACGAGGTCGGCGTCCCGCACGGCCTCGGCCGCCGTCTCCACCACGCGGTCGCAGAGGCCGATCTCGGCGGCGACGCGGCGCGTCTCCTCCGACCGGGCGGTGCCCACGACCTCGCCCACGAGGCCCGCCCGCCGCATGGCGAGCGACATGGACCCCGCGATGAGGCCGAGCCCGATCAGGGCGACGCGGTCGTAGATCTTCGTCATTTCGCCCCCCTGAACGCGCCCAGCGCCGCAAGCACGCGGTCGTTGTCCTGCGGCCGCCCCACCGTGATCCGGAGGCAGTGCGGCAGGCCGTAGCTCTTCGGCGCGCGCACGATGATGCCGACCTCCTTCAGGTGCGCGTCGGCGGCGTCGGCCTCGGCCTCGTCGGCGAAGCGCGCGAGGACGAAGTTCGCGAAGCTCTCGTCGCAGCCGATGCCGAGCTGGCGGAGGCTGCCGGTGAGGCGCGTGCGCTCGGCCGCGTTCACGCGCAGCGCCTGCTCGACCCATTTCACGTCGCGCACCGCCGCCTCGGCCCCCGCGAGCGCGATGTTCGAGAGGTTGAAGGGCTGGCGGATGCGCGTCAGCACCTCGACGATCGGCAGCGGCGCGTAGCCGAAGCCGACCCGCACGCCGCCGAGGCCGTAGACCTTGGAGAAGGTGCGCGTCATCACGACGTTGCCGCGCGTCTCCACCAGCCGCGCACCGCCGTCGTAGCCGGCCACGAACTCGGCATAGGCGCCGTCGAGGACGAGGAGGCACTCTTCCGGCAACGCGGCGGCGAGTTCCTCGAAGGCCTCGAGGGGCAGCATCGTGCCCGTCGGGTTCGCCGGGTTCGCCACGAAGACCAGCCGCGTGCAGTCGGTCACGCGGTCCAGCAGCGCCTGGACATCGACGACCCTCTCGCGCTCGGGCGCGACGACGGGCGTGGCGCCCGCAGCGAGCGCGCAGATCCGGTACATGCCGAAGCCGTGCTCGGGATAGAGCACCTCGTCGCCGGGGCCCGCGTAGGCCTGGCACAACAGCGTCAGGATCTCGTCCGAGCCGACGCCGCAGATGATCCGCGCCGCCTCGAGGCCATGCACCTCGCCGATCGCCGTCCGGAGCGCGGCGTGATCCGTGGACGGATAGCGGTGCGCCATGGTCGCGGCCTCCGCCATGGCGCTGACGGCCGAGGGCGGCGGGCCGAACGGGCTTTCGTTCGAGCTGAGCTTCAGGGGCGCGACATGGCCCGCGAGGCTGCTCTGGCCCCCCTGGTAGAGGGCGATCTCCATGATCCCGGGCTGGGGCTGGATCGTCACGGTCTTGGGCTCCTTGCAGGAGTCGGCGGATGCGGCGCGTCATAGCCCCGGCATCCGGGCAAGTGAACTTGCAAACAACAGATGACTGCTATCAGTAGAAGCTCTGCGGGTCGATATCGACACTGAGCCGCACCTGCGCGGGCAGCTTCAACCCGCCGATCCACCGCCCGATGGCCGCCTGGAGGGCGACGCCCTTCGGCGCCTTCACCAGCATCCGCACGCGGTGGCGGCCCCGGACGCGCGCGATGGGGGCGGGCGCGGGACCGTAGACGACGGCGCCCGCGTCGCGGATCGGACCGTCGTTCCGGGCGAGGTGGGTGCCGAGATCGAAGGCGGAGGCGGCGTCGTTCGCGCTGATGATGATCCCCGCGAGGCGTCCGTAGGGCGGCATCCCGGCCGCCTCCCGCTCGGCCGCCTCGGCCCGCCAGAAGCTCTCCTCGTCGCCGTCGAGGATGGCGCGGATCACCGGGTGCTCGGGCTGGAAGGTCTGCAGGAGCGCCACGCCCGGTTTCTCGGCCCGGCCCGCCCGCCCCGAGACCTGCCGCATGAGCTGGAACGTCCGCTCCGCCGCGCGCAGGTCGCCGCCCTGGAGGCCGAGATCGGCATCCACCACGCCCACCAGCGTCAGGCGCGGGAAGTTGTGGCCCTTGGCCACCAGCTGCGTGCCCACGATGATGTCGGTGTCGCCTGACGCGATCTCCTCGATCTGGGCCTTCAGCGCGCGGGCCGAGCCGAAGAGGTCCGAGGACAGGACCGCGATCCTGGCGTCGGGGAAGACGGCTGCGGCCTCCTCGGCCACGCGCTCGACGCCGGGGCCGACGGCGGCCATCTTGCCCTCGGCCCCGCAGACCGGGCAGGTCTCGGGCAGCGGTTTCGTCTCGCCGCACTGGTGGCAGACGAGCCGCTTCTGGAAGCGGTGCTCGACCATCCGCGCGTCGCAATGGTCGCAGCCCACCTGCGCCCCGCAGGCCCGGCACAGCGTGACCGGCGCATAGCCCCGACGGTTGAGGAAGAGGAGCGCCTGTTCCCCCGCCTGCACCCGCGCCGCGACCTCCGAGGTCAGCGTCGGCGAGAGCCAGGATTGCGACGGAAGGTCCTCGAGGCGCATGTCGATCGCCGCCATCTGCGGCAGGACGGCGGTGCCGAAGCGCGCGGTCAGGTCGAGGCGCGCATACTTGCCCGCCTGCGCGTTGGCCCAGGTCTCGAGCGAGGGCGTGGCCGAGGCCAGCACCACCTGCGCGTCGTTCAGGGACGCCCGCAGCACCGCCATGTCGCGCGCGTTGTAGAGCGCGCCCTCCTCCTGCTTGTAGGAACTGTCGTGCTCCTCGTCGACGACGACGAGGCCGAGGTCGCGGAACGGCAGGAACAGGGCCGAGCGCGCGCCGACGACGAGCTGCGCCTCCCCCTGCCCCAGCATCCGCCAGGCCCGCCGCCGCTCGGTCATGGTGACGCCCGAGTGCCACTCGGCGGGCTTGGTGCCGAAGCGCGCCTCCACCCGCGTCAGGAACTCCGCCGTCAGCGCGATCTCGGGCAGGAGCACCAGCGCCTGCCGCCCCTTGCGGATGCACTCGGCCACCGCCTCGAGATACACCTCCGTCTTGCCCGATCCGGTGACGCCCTTGAGGAGCGTGGTTCCGTACACTCCTGCACGGATACCTTTTCGCAACGCCTCGGCCGCCGCCGCCTGATCGCCGGTCAGCGCCTTGCCCGGCCGGTCGGGGTCGAGCGGCAGGTAGGGCGCGTCGCGCGGCGTATCGACCTCCTCGACCACACCCTGGGCGGCGAGGCCCTTGATGACGCTCGTGGAGACGCCCGCATGCGAGGAAAGCTCGGACAGCGTGAAGCCGAGGCCGCCGTATTCCACCAGCGTCTCGACCACGCGGGCACGCGCTGACGTCATGCGGTCGGCCTCGCCCTGGCCGAGCCGGTAGACCTTGCGCATCGAGGGCGGGTCGCTCAGGCCCGGCACCCGCGTCGCGAGGCGCAGCATCTGGCTGAGCGGCGTCAGCGTGTAGGCGCCCGCGCGGACCAGGAACTCGCGCATCTCCTCGCGCATCGGGGCGGCGTCGAGCACGCGGGTGACGACGCGGACCTTCGCGGGATCGAAATCGCCCTTGCCCTCGCCCCAGACGACGCCCAGCACCTTGCGCGGCCCCAGCGGCACCTCCACGAAGGCGCCGAGCCAGCACCCCCCCTCCGGCGCGCGATAGTCGAGCACGCGGTCGATGGGTTCGGGCGTGAGCACACCCACCAGCGCGCCTTCCTCGAAATAGGACCTGCTCATGCCTTTCAGCCGTACCGCCCTTGCGCTAGAAGGCCGCCAGATGACCACGGCCCCCGCGCGAAAGGAACCTCGCCCATGAAATTCTTTGTGGATACCGCCGACATCGACGCCATCCGCGATCTGGCCAAGCTCGGGATCGTCGACGGGGTCACCACGAACCCCTCCCTCATCATGAAATCCGGCCGCGACATCAAGGAGGTGACGGCCGAGATCTGCGAGCTCGTGGACGGCCCCGTCTCGGCCGAGACCGTGGCGCTCGACGCCGAGGGGATGATCGCCGAGGGCAAGGAACTGGCGCGCATCGCCGACAACATCGCGATCAAGGTGCCGCTGACCTGGGAGGGGCTGAAGGCCTGCAACGCGCTGACGAACGAGGGCTTCATGGTCAACGTGACGCTCTGCTTCTCGGCGAACCAGGCGCTGCTGGCCGCCAAGGCGGGCGCGACCTTCATCTCGCCCTTCATCGGTCGGCTCGACGACATCAACCTCGACGGGATGGAACTGATCTCCGAGATCCGGCAGATCTACGACAACTATTCCTACGACACCGAGATCCTCGCGGCCTCGATCCGCACGGTGAACCACATCAAGCAGGCCGCGCTGATCGGGGCGGACGTGATCACCGCGCCGCCGGGCGTGATCCACGCGATGGCGTCGCATCCGCTGACGGACAAGGGCCTCGAGGGCTTCCTCAAGGACTGGGCGAAGACGGGGCAGAAGATCCTCTGATCGCCGGGTCACGAAACGCGAAAGGGCGGCCCCGATGGCCGCCCTTGTTCGTTTGCGCGCAAGCTACTCCGCCGCGACGAGGCCGCGGGAGCCCCGCGCCGTCCGCGCGTCGAGCGCGCCCGCGGCGAGCATCCCCGCGGCGATGGACGCGAAGGCGAGGAGCGCCGCGAAGGACAGCGTCGGGATGCCCGACAGGCCCGCGCCGACGGTGCAGCCGCCCGCAAGCACGCCGCCCACGCCCATCAGCGCCGCGCCCGAGAGCGAGCGGCCCATCTGCGCCGGGCTCTCGAACCCTTCCCAGGCGAAGCGGCGGGAGAGGATCGCGGCGAGAAACGCGCCGCCGAGAACGCCGCCGACGAGACCCACGCCGAAGCCGGGCTCGCGCAGCGTCGAGGCGACGGACCAGAACAGCGTGTCGGCCCAGGGCGCGGTGAAGGACAGGCTCTCGAGCGCGATGGGGTCGAACTCGTCGTGCAGGAGGAAGCCGGTGCCGACCCAGCCCGCGGGCACCGTCGCGCCCAGGAGCGCCGCGCCCGCGAGGCTCCAGCGCCCCGCGCCCGAGCGGAAAGCGACGACCAGCGCTGCGGCAGCCAGCGCCGCCGTCCAGGCCCAGGCGCCGCCCGGAAGCTCGGCCAGCGAGACGGCGCCGAGGTCGACCGAGACCGAGGCGAGCGTCGTGCGCACCGGCGCGAGCACGCCCTGAAGCGTCGCGTGCGCGGCCACCGCGAAGACGAACAGCGCCGTCAGCGCGCGCAGGTTGCCGCCGCCCGTCAGCACCGTCAGCCGGGTGATGCAGCCCCGCGCCAGCACCGCGCCCGCCCCGAAGAGCAGGCCGCCCGCGACGAGACCCAGCACCGGCAGGGTCGTCGCGTGGAAGCGATGCTCGGAAAACCCGATCCAGCCCGCCGCGACGGCGGCCTGCGTGCCGACGATGGCGATGGCGAGCGCGAGCGCCCAGACGCCGCGCGCCGACGCCCGCTCCTCCACCGGGCCGACGAGAGCGCGGCGCAGGCAGAACCGGGTCAGGAGCGCGAGCGCCCCGAAGACCAGGCCGAGCGCGAGGCCGAACCAGACCGAGGCGGCGCGGGGGCCGGCCTCGAGGCCGAGGGCGAGGGAGATGGTTTCGAACATCGCGAGACTCCGGCCGCGTGCGGGAACAGGGACGCCGCGAGATAGGGCTCCCCCGAGCGCGCGGCAAGGGCCGCTGCCGGAACGGGCGTTCCGCGCCCTCGCCCGTTCGCATCCCGAAATGCCCTCTCCGAGGCGCCGAACGGGAGGAAAACGGTCCGATCGTCCCGGATGGAGACCGCCCGGACCTTTCTTCATGCCGCCGCGCCGGGCCGTGCCCGAATTGTGACCCGAACCGCACAGGAGCCGCCGGGGGCACCGCCCGGACCCGCGAAAATCCTTCCCCGCAGCGCGCGCGCCATGTTAGCCCTCTCGTCAACAACACGAAAAACGAACGTGAGGCAGATCCCGTGAGCAGTGAACAGGCCGAGATCCGGCCCGATTTTCTTGACGACTGGCGTGCGCGCGTGCTCGAGGACCCCGAGCTCATCCTCGAGGACCGCGACCTGATGCGCGCGCTCATCGCGGCGAACGACCGCCAGATGGGCGGCAACATCGTCGACATGCGCGGCATCGCGATGGAGCGGTTGCAGAACCGGCTCGACCGGCTGGAGGACACGCACCGCTCGGTCATCGCGGCCGCATACGAGAACCTCGCGGGCACGAACCAGGTGCATCGCGCGGTGATGACGCTCCTCGACCAGGACGACTTCACGCAGTTCCTGAAGGCGCTCGGCACCGACGTCGCGGCGATCCTGCGGGTGGACCGCGTGCGCCTCGTGCTCGAATCGAGCGAGGCGACCGAGACCGAGGCCCCGCGCGTCCAGAAGCTCGAGGACGTGCTGACGGTGGTGAGCCCCGGCTTCGTGCAGGATTACGTGACCGGCGGGCGCGACGTGCCCTCGCGGCAGGTCACGCTCCGGCAGGTGACGTCCGGCTCCTACCGGATCTTCGGCGACGAGGCGGCGAACTGGATCCGGTCCGAGGCGCTGATGCGGCTGGACCTCGGGGCGGGGCGGCTTCCGGGCCTGCTCGTCATGGGCGCCGAGGATCCGCACCAGTTCCGTCCGACGCAGGGCACCGACCTTCTCACCTTCTTCGCGAGCGTGTTCGAACGGCTGATGCGCCGCTGGCTCGGCTGAGGCCGTGTCCCTCGCGCTGACGCCCGCCGTCCGCGACCTCCTCGAGGGGTGGCTCACGCACCTGCGCGGCGTGCGCGGGCGGGCACCGGCGACGGTCGAGGCCTACGGGCGGGACGTGGCGGGCTTTCTCGGCTTCCAGGCGGGGCATCTCGGTGG
>NZ_JBQLZP010000627.1:0-6656 GCF_052168335.1 Roseicyclus sp.
TGTTCCAGCTGCGTGACGAAGACCTTCGCGCCGCCGATGACGTCGGCCTGCGCCTCCACATCCGCCGCCGAGAGGGTCGCCGCGATGCCGGGGCTGATGATGATGGCGTTGTCGCCCGTGGCATGGTCCACGAAGATGAAGGCCGCGCCCGTGTAGCTTTCGGCGTGCTGCGTGGCGAGCGAGGTGACACCCGCCTTCGCCCATGTCGCCAGCGCCATCTCGGCGAAGGTGTCCTGTCCGAGCTTCGTGAGGAATCCCACGTCGCCGCCCGCCATCGCCGCCGCGACCGACTGGTTCGAGCCCTTGCCCCCGGGGCCGAGCGCGAAGCTCTGCCCCAGGATCGTCTCGCCCATGCGCGGCATTCGGCCCGCGCGATAGGCCGTGTCGGCGACGAAGACGCCGAGGATCACGATGTCATGGGACATCTACGCCTCCGGCCCGATGACGCCCTTCCTCAGCAGGAAGCAGCCGTAGAAGCGCCGCTCGCCGGTCTGGATCACGGCATAGGCCTCGCGCGCGCGGTCGTAGAAGTCGAAGCGCTCGACGCTGACCATCGGCCGGGGCCGCCCCTCGGCGGCGTCGATGGCGGCCTGCGCCTCGGCCTGCGGCGGGGGGATCTCGCCGGGGGCGCCCACGACCTCCATCCGCGCGGCGAAATCGTCCACGAAGGTGTCGAGCGGCAGGACCGAAAGGATCGCCTCCATCGCCTCGCCCGCCGTCAGGTTCTCCATCCTGAGAAGCTCGCCGTAGACGGTGTGCCGCGCCACGCTGTCGGAGGGGAAGTTGGTGTCGGCCACTACCAGCACGTCGCCGTGCCCCATCGAGCGCAGCACGTAGAGCACGTCGGCGTTGAGCCGAGGATCGAGTCCCTTGAGCATTCCTGTCCTCCCCTTCCTTCAGGCGCCGAGGCGCATCCCGCTCGCCCCGTCGAAGATATGCAGGCTTTCGGTGTCGAGCGCGAGGGTCGCGGCGTCGCCGGGGCGGAAGGCCACGCGCTCGCGGAAGATCGCGGTGACCTCGCGGTCCTGGAACTGGCAGACCACGTGCGTCTCGGACCCCGTCGGCTCCACCACGCGGACCCTTATCGGCAGGCCGGTCTCGCCCGCGCGCATGTGCTCGGGCCGGACGCCGAGCTTGACGCGCGCGCCCTCCGTCAGACCGGGCGGCGCGGGCGCGTCCACCACCGTCCCGTGGCCGAGGTCGATCCTCGCGCCGCTCGCACCGATGCCCTGCACCGTGCCGTCGATGATGTTCATGGCGGGCGAGCCGATGAAGCTCGCCACGAAGGTGTTCTTCGGCCGGTCGTAGAGGTCGAGGGGGCTGCCCACCTGCTCCACGTGGCCGCCGTTCAGCACGACGATCTTGTCGGCCATGGTCATGGCCTCGATCTGGTCGTGGGTGACGTAGACGGTCGTGGTCTTCAGCCGCTGGTGCAGCTCGCGGATCTCGGTGCGCATCTGCACGCGGAGCTTGGCGTCGAGGTTCGACAGCGGCTCGTCGAAGAGGAAGACCTGCGGGTCGCGCACGATGGCGCGGCCCATGGCGACGCGCTGGCGCTGCCCGCCCGACAGCGCGCGGGGATAGCGGTCGAGATACGGGGTAAGGCCCAGGATCTCCGCCGCCTCGTTCACGCGGCGGTCGATCTCGCCCTTGTCCATCCTCCTGAGCTTCAGCGAGAAGCCCATGTTCGCCCGCACCGTCTTGTGCGGGTAGAGCGCGTAGGACTGGAACACCATCGCGATGTCGCGCTCGTTAGGCGAGAGGTGGTTCACCCGCCGGTCGCCGATCAGGATGTCGCCCGCCGTCACCTCCTCGAGCCCCGCGATCATCCGAAGGAGCGTGGACTTCCCGCAGCCCGAGGGGCCGACGAGCACGACGAATTCGCCCCGCGCGATCTCGAGGTCGATGCCGTGGATCACCTCCACCGCGCCGTAGTTCTTGCGCAGGCTCCTGATGGCGACTTCTGCCATGTGCCTCCCGATGCCTCCCCGCGACGGGCCGCTCCCTCCGCCGCCCCTCATGGATGGGTAGCGCAGGGTTTCGGGCCTGTCCACCATCTGACCATACTAACATGTTAGATGCTTGACAGGCGGGCGGGCGCTGGCCGAACATCGCCGCATGGGAAGTCACCCCGGGGGGTCCGCGCAAGGAGGAAGCGCGCCTCCCATCCGCGCGTGGACAGCCACCCGGCGCCAAGACCGGAGCGGGCCGCGGGCGGAGCGACGGGTCGTCCGAACCCAGAACCCAACGGGAGGATTCTTGCGATGAAAGTCTCACACTACAACGCCATGGTGCGCGCGATGATGACCCGCCGCGCCATGCTGAAGGGCGCCGCCGGTGTCGGCGCGCTGGCCGCGACGGGCGGTCTTCCGGGCTTCACCGGAGCGGCCCGCGCGCAGTCCGACCTCAGGGCGCAGATCCTGCAGATCCCGGGTGTCGGGATGGGCAGCCCGACGGATGCCGACTGGCAGCGGGTGGGCGAGCTTTGCCTCGGCTCCACGCGCGAGCGCTTCGCGCAGGGCGAGTTCGCGGGCGTCGAGCTGACCTTCATGGGGCTCAACAACCAGAACCTGCACAACTTCCTGTTCCGCGGCTTCCTGCGGCCCTGGGAGGAGTACACGGGCGCGACGATCAACTGGATCGACCTCGCACAGGCCGACTACAACGCCCGTCTCCAGCAGTCGATCGCGACCGGCACCGTGGACTTCGACATTCTCGAGATGGGCGCGCCCTTCGAGGGCGACACGGCCGGACGCGGGCTTCTCGACCCGATGCCGGAATGGGTCGCCGCCGACATCGACATGGACGACTACGTGGACTACCTCAAGGCGCCGGTGGGCACCTGGGACGGGCAGACCTACCGCGTCTCGATCGACGGCGACTGCCACACCTTCGCCTACCGCAAGGACTACTACGAGAGCGAGGACCTGGCCGCGGCCTGGGCCTCCGAGGGCGACGGCTCGGCCTGGGAGCCGCCGACCACCTGGGAGCAGGTGAACGCGCACAGCCGCTTCCTCGCCGGCAAGAGCGACCCGCTGACCGGCCTGCCCGCGCACGGCTTCCTCGATCCCCTGCGCTACAGCTGGGGCGGCTTCGGCTTCTACTTCCTCGCCGACCGCGCGGCCTCCTACGCCAAGCATCCCGACGATCCGGCCTGGCTCTTCGATCCCGAGACGATGGCGCCGCGCGTCAACAACCCGGCCTGGGTGCAGGCGATCCAGGACGTCATGGACCTCATGGCGGTCGAGGGCGCCTATCCGCCGGACCAGCTCAACGCCGACCCGAACACGACCGCCTTCCAGCAGTTCCTCGCCGGAACCGGCATGGGCCTGACCTGGTGGGGCGACGTGGGCTCGAACGCGCGCACCTCGGACACCTCGCTCGTCGGCGATGTCGTGGGCTTCTCGATCAACCCGGGCGCCACGCGGGTCTACAACAGCCGCGCGGGCGCCTGGGAAGACACCATGAACGAGGCGCCGAACAACGCCTATATCGGCTGGGGCGTCTACGTCACCAACCGCGTCTCGGGCGACGAGCAGAAGCGCACGGCGGCCTGGTCCGCGGCGGCGCATCTGGGCGGGCGCGACCTGTCGCTCTGGTGCTCGGCCTATCCGTCGGGCTTCCAGCCCTACCGGAACTCGCACTTCAACTACGAGGAGTGGGAGACGGCCGGCTACGACCGCGACTTCGTCGAGGACTACCTCAGCTCGAACCTCGACAGCTACAACCACCCCAACGCCGCCGTCGAGCCGCGCATTCCCGGCATCTTCCAGTACTACTCGATCGCCGAGGACGAGCTGGTGCGTGGCCTCGCCGGCCAGTACGGCAGCGCGCAGGAGACGGCGGACGCCATCGCCGCGGCCTGGGAGGGGATCACCGACCAGATCGGCCGCGACAGCCAGCTCGCGCTCTACCGTGCGTCGCTGGGGCTCTGAGCCTGCACGGCGTCTGACAGCATCGGGTGCGGCGGGGAAACCTGCCGCACCCTTTTCGCCCGGAAGGGCAAGGACCAGCGGGGCAGGATGAGCGAAGACCGCCTCTACGTCGTGACGAACGACCAGATCAGCCCGGCGCGCGAGCGGCTCGGGCGGCTCCTGCTTTGGGGGTCGGGGGCGCTGCTCGTCCTCGTGGCGCTGGCGCAGATCCTCGCGCACCGGGGCGATACCGCGGCCTCCGTCGGCGCGCTCGTCGAGAACTGGCGCCCCACGCTCTACGCCTGGTGCCTCTTCATCACGGCCTACTGCGCCTCGCTCGTGATCCGCTTCGGCGAGCGCGGCAAGCGCCAGCTCTTCATCGCGCCCGCGACGATCTTCATCGCCTCGATGGTGATCTTCCCGCTGATCTTCGCGCTGACCATCGCCTTTTCCGACTGGAATCTCTCGTCCCTCGACGGGCAGCAGTTCAACGGCTTCGACAACATCCGGCAGATGTGGGGCGACCGTTTCTACTGGAACGCGCTCGGCAACATGGTGTTCTACACGGCGCTCATCGCCGTCGAATACGTCATCGCCTTCGGGCTCGCGCTGCTGCTCAACAGCCAGATCCGCGCGCGCAAGTTCTTCCGCGTGGCCTTCCTCCTGCCGCTGATGCTGAGCCCGGTGGCGGTCTCGTGGATGATCGGCAAGTCCATGTTCGAGGGCCGCTTCGGCCCCATCGCGCGGATCGCGCGCGAGCTCGGCTGGCAGAACCCGAGCTTCTTCGGCAATGCCGATCTCGCGCCCTACCTGATCGCCGCGCTCGACGCCTGGACCTTCATCCCCTTCATGATGATCATGCTGCTCGCCGGCCTCCAGGCGATCCCGCGCGACATCCAGGAGGCCGCCCGCGTGGACGGCGCGAACCCCTGGCAGAACTTCTGGGAAGTGACCTTCCCGCTGATGCTGCCGGTGTCGATCACCGCGATCATGATCCGCATCATCTTCAAGCTGAAGCTCGCGGACATCATCATCAACGTCACCTCGGGCGGCCCCGGCGGGGCCACGGACAGCGTGACATCCTACATCTTCCGCGAATATCGCGACCGCTCGAACGTGGGCTACGGCACGATGCTGGCCGTGGTCTACCTCGTGCTCATCGTCATCGGCTTCACGATCTTCATCAAGCTCGTGTCGCGCTGGATGAGGCCCCGGTACTGACATGGCAGAGGCAACCCAGATCTTCCGCGACAGCGAGGCGGACCGCACCTTCCGGCCGAAATGGTATCTCGGGCGGATCGCCGTCTATTCCGTCCTGATCTTCTGGACGATCATCTGCCTCGGCCCGATCTTCTGGACGATCACGACCTCGTTCAAGGCGGCGCCGGACGTGATGCAGGGCAACCTGATCCCCTGGATCGACTACCAGCCGCAATGGCTGGGCTGGCGGTCGCTCGGGATGTCGCCGGAAACGATCACCGAGCCCTCGACGGTGCGCGAGCAGTTCATGCTGCGCTTCTGGAACTCGGCCATCGTGTCGGTCTCGGCCTCGCTGCTGGCGCTGGTGCTCGGCTCGCTCGCGGCCTACGGACTGTCGCGGTTCGAGTACCGCTTCGGGCCGATGAAGAACGACGACATCTCGTTCTTCTTCCTCAGCCAGCTGATCCTGCCGCCCGTGGTGCTCGCGCTGCCGTTCCTCGTCCTCTACCGGGAAGTTGACCTGCTGGACACGCGGATCGGGCTGATCCTGCTCTATGCGCTGACGGTCATGCCCATCGTCATCTGGATCATGCGCGATCAGTTCGGCTCGATCCCGACCGAGCTGGAGGAGGCGGCGCTGGTCGACGGCCTCTCGATCTGGGGCGCGTTCCTGACGATCATCCTGCCCATCGCGCTGCCCGGCATGGTCGCGGCCTTCATCCTCTGCCTCGTGCTGACGTGGAACGAGTATTTCTTCGCGGCGCTGCTGACCTCGACCGACGCGGTGACGCTGCCGGTGATGGTGGCGTCACAGACGGGCAGCCAGGGGATCAACTGGTGGTCGATGGCAGCCCTGTCCACGGCGGCGATCCTGCCGCTGATCGTGATCGGCATCGTGCTCGAGCGCTACATCATCAAGGGGATGGCCGCGGGCGCGGTGAAGTGACCGCTCATTCCATGTTGGTGTGACGCGCGCGCATGTCCTGCGCGGACTTGCCCAGACGGCGGGCGAGGTCGTCCACCATCGCCTCGAAGAGGACGAACATCGCGCCTTCGTAGAGCGACCCCATCGGCAGGGCGGACGCCGCCATGTCCTCCGTCGCGCGGGTCTGCGCCGGGATCGGCAGGACAAGGCTCGCGCGCGACGCGGCCGCCGCGTCGGGAACGGCGGTGAGAAACAGGATGTCGGCCCCCGCCTCCACCGCCTGCCCCATGAGCGCGTCCACCGTCGAGAGCTCGCCCGGCCCGGCGGAGACCACGAAGAGGTCGCCGCGTGCAAGCGGCGGCGCGGCCATGTCGCCCTGAACCGACACGGACAGCCCCAGGTGGTGGAGCCGCATGGCGAGCGCCCGCATCATCAGCCCCTCGCGCCCGCAGCCGTAGACCATGACGTGCCGCGCCGAGGCGATCCGCTCGCAGGCCGCGCGGATCGGCGCCTCCTCCAGCCGGTCCACGACCTCGCCGAGCTCGGCCAATGCCGTGCGGGCGAAGTCCTTAGGGCTCATGACAGCTCCCTCGCGATGTCCTTCGTCTGCTCGTAGA
>NZ_JBQLZP010000628.1:0-2918 GCF_052168335.1 Roseicyclus sp.
GCATGTGGTAGTAGTCGTACATGATCCCGAGCCGGGGCGAGCCGACGGACGCGACGATCTCGGCCGCCTGGTCCGTCCCGGTCAGGAAGTAGCCCGGCACGTCGCGCGTGTTCAGCGGCTCGATCAGCAGGCGGAGGTCCGCGCCCTCGGCGAGGTCCGCCGCATGGGCCAGCGCGTCGCGGAAGGCGTGTGCGGCCTCCGGGCCCTGTGCCCGGCCCGCCATCACATGCACCATGCCGGCGCCCGCCGCGCGCGCATAGCCGATGGCCTGCGCGATGGCCGCCCGCGCCTCCGCCCCGCGCCCGGGCAGGGCGGAGAGGCCGAATTCCCCCGCGCCGCCCCGGACGGTGTTGAGCGAGAGGCAGGGCAGACCCCCCTCCGCGAGCGCGGCCCGAAGCGCGCCCGGATCGGTATCGTAGGGCCAGTGCAGTTCGACCGCGTCGAAGCCGTCCGCCGCCGCCGCGCCGATGCGCTCGAGGAGCGGCAGGTCCGCGTAGAGGAAGCCGAGATTGGCCGAGACCCGGGGGGCGTTCATGCGGGCGTTCATGCGGGCATTCATGGACGCTTTCATGCCGCGAGCCAGTCCGCCAGCGCCGCCGAGGTCTCGACCGGCCGCTCCAGCGTCGGCAGGTGGCCAGCCCCCTCGATGATCGCAAGGCGCGAGCCGGGGACGAGAGCGTGCATCAGTTCGTGCCGCTCCACCGGGCAGAGCGCGTCCTCCCGCCCGCAGAGGACGAGCGTGGGAACCCGGACGCCGCGCAGCGTCTCCTGCCGGTCGGCCCGGTCGCGGAGCGCGACGGACTGCCGCTCGAACACCTCCGGCCCGAGGTCGAGCGCCATCTCCATGCAGAGGTCGAGCACCCCCGCCCGCCGCGCGCCATGGGCGAGATAGTTGGGCTTCAGCTCCTCGCGCATGACGCGGGCGAGCCCGCCTTGCCGCACCGCCTCGATCTGGGGCGCGCGGCGGGCCTTGACCTCGGGCAGTTCGGCGCGCGGATTGGTGTCGAGGAGCGCCAGCCGCTCCACCCGCTCCGGCGCCTGCGCCATCAGCTCCATCGCGACGATCCCGCCCATGGAAAGCCCCGCGAGCGCAAAGCGTTGCGGGGCATCCCTCAGGATGTCCCTACAAATGTCGGGAATGGTCGAAGCGCGCGTGATATCTCCCACCAGAACCTCGCGTTTCCGCGCCAGCGCCGCGATCTGCGGCCCGAAGAGCCGCCCGTCGCACATCATCCCCGGCAGGAGGAGGAGCGGCGTCGTCATGCCACCTTCCGGGCACCCTCGGCCATGGCGGCGAGCTTGGCATAGGCGATTTCCGGGTCGACCGAGCCGAAGCCCGCGAAGGTCCCGAAGCCGCAGTCGCTGCCCGCGATCACGCGATCCGCCCCCACGATGTCCACGAAGTGCTGCAAACGTTGCGCCACAAGCTCCGGATGTTCCACGAAATTTGTTGTCGTGTCGAGGACGCCGGGCACCAGTACCTTGTCCTCGGGAATGTCGTCCTTGCGGTCGCGGAAGACGCGCCACTCGTGGCCGTGGCGGGGGTTCGAGGTTTCGAAGAGGACGTAGCGCGCCCTGGCCCCCATCAGCGTGTCGAACATCGTCGCCATGGGGATGTCGCAGACATGCGGCCCCTCGTAGTTGCCCCAGCAGATGTGGATGCGCACCCGCTCCTCGGGGATGTCGCGGAGCGCGTGGTTCAGCGCCTCGACATGCGAGGCCGCGACCTTCACGAACTCAGCGTCCGAGAGGTCGGTGAACAGCATGTGCCGCGACAGCGCGAGATCGGGACAGTCGAGTTGCAGGTCGAGCCCGGCGGCGACGATCGTCTCGTATTCCGCCTTCATCGCGTCGGCCAGGGCGGCGAGATAGGCGTCCCGCGTCGGGTAGTGGGCGTTCTGGAGGAACAGGCTGATGACGCCGGGGCTCGCGGCGTTCATGAAGCCCTTCGCGACCCCGTGCGCCGCCATCGCGGCTTGCAGGTTCGCGATATCCTTCCCCAGCTCGCCCTGCCCCTTTGACTTCACCTCGCCGACGCACATCGGCCGCGCGTATTTCGGTGTCCCGCCGGAATTCGCAAGCCTTTGCAGGAAGCTGGGAAAAAGTTTCAGGTCGGCGGGCGCGTTCCTCGGGCTGTCTCCGTCAAAGCCGGTGTACCGGTCCTTGACGTAGGTGGCATAGGATATTTTCGACGTTTCTCCATCGGAGACGATATCCACACCCGCCGCCTTCTGCTTGCCGACCGTCTCCATCACGGCCTCGGCCATGGCGGCGTCGAAGGCGGCCTCGTCGTAGGCTTCGCGCCGCTCGCGGGCGAATATGAAGTCGACGACCTTCTGCGTGCGCGGCAGCGATCCGACATGGGTGGTGAGCAGCGGCATGGGGTCCTCCCTCGGGGTCACTCGGGCAGCGTGCGGGCGAGGAAGGCCCGCCAGTTACCGTGGCAGATGCGGGCGATCAGGTCCTCGCCGAAGTCGGCCTCGCGCATGGCCGCGACGAGGGCCTGCAACTCGGCGGCCGAGCCCAGCCCCTCCGGCATCGGTGCGCCGTCGAAGTCCGAGCCGAGGCCGATGCGGTCCTCGCCCGCGACCTCGACCATGTGCGCGAGGTGGCGGACGGCAAAGCCGATCCCGCCCTCGGGCGACCGCCTGCCGTCGGGGCGCAGGAACATCGTGCCGAAGTTGAGGCCGACCATGCCCCCCGTCTCGCCCACGGCGCGCAGCTGCGCATCGGTCAGGTTCCGCGCGGTCAGCGACACGGCGCAGGCGTTGGAATGCGTCGCCACCAGCGGCAGCCCCTCCTCCGCGATGTCCCAGAAGCCGCGCATCGTGATGTGGCTCCAATCGACGACCATGCCCCGGACGCGGCAGGCGCGGACGAGGGCGCGCCCCGCCTCGGTCAGCCCCGGCCCCGTGTCG
>NZ_JBQLZP010000629.1:0-7870 GCF_052168335.1 Roseicyclus sp.
GCATGTTCGAGGAGCGCATCGCCGCGCTCGAGGGGGCGGAGGACGCCTTCGCCACCGCCTCCGGCATGGCGGCGGTCAACGGTGCGCTGGTCTCGATGCTGCGCGCGGGCGATCACGTGGTGGCGGCGCGCGCGCTCTTCGGCTCGTGCCTCTACATCCTCGAGGAGATCCTGCCGCGCTACGGCGTGATGGTCGATTTCGTGGACGGAACGGACCTCGCGGCGTGGCAAGCGTCGATCCGGCCGGGGACCAGGGCGGTATTCTTCGAGTCGATGGCGAACCCCACGCTCGAGATCGTCGACATCGCGGCGGTGGCGGAGATCGCGCACGCGGCGGGCGCGCTCGTCCTGGTCGACAACGTCTTCGCCACGCCGGTCTTCTCGGACGCGATCGCGCAGGGGGCGGACGTGGTGATCTACTCGGCCACCAAGCACATCGACGGGCAGGGCCGCTGCCTCGGCGGCGTGATCCTCGGCACGCGGGAGTTCATCCGCAAGACGGTCGAGCCCTACCTCAAGCATACCGGCGGCGCGATGAGCCCGTTCAACGCCTGGGTGATGCTGAAATCGCTCGAGCACGTGGACCTGCGCTGCCGCGCCCAGGCGCAGACGGCGCAGGCCGTGGCCGAGGCGCTGGAGGGGCGTCCGGGCCTCGCCCGCGTGATCTATCCGGGCCTGCCCTCGCACCCGCAGCACGACCTCGCGGCGCGGCAGATGGAGCGGCCGGGCACGGTCATCGCGCTGGACCTCGCCGGCGGGCAGGCGGCGGCTTTCCGCTTCCTCAACGCGCTGGAACTCGTGACGATCTCGAACAACCTCGGCGACGCCAAGTCGATCATCACCCATCCCGCGACCACGACCCACCAGCGCCTGACCGAGGCGCAGCGCGATGCGCTCGGCATCACGCGGGGGCTCGTGCGGCTGTCGGTCGGGCTCGAGGACGCGGAGGACCTCATCGCCGACCTCACCCGCGCGCTGGACGCCTGCTGAGGGAGGGCCGTGCCGTGAAGGGTCTCGCCATACGGAACTACCGCCCCGAGGATGCGCGGGCGCTGGCGCGGGTCTTCCACCGCGCGGTCCGGCGGAGCACGTCCGAGCACTACACGCTGGCGCAGCGCCTCGCCTGGTCGCCCTGGGTGCAGGCGGGCGAGGCCTGGGACGCGCGCCTCTCGGCCATCGAGACGCTGGTGGCCGAGCTGCCGCACGGGCCGGTGGGCTTCATGGCGCTGGACCTCTCGGAGGGGTTCCTCGACTTCGCCTATGTCGATCCGGCGGTGCGGGGCCGGGGCGTGGCGGGCGCGCTCTACGCCGTCCTCGAGGGCCGCGCGCGGGCCGCGGGCCTCGGCCGCCTGGAGACGGAGGCCAGCCGCGTGGCCGAGCCCTTCTTCCGCGCGCGCGGCTGGATCGTCGTCCGGCGGCAGGAGGTTCGGAGGAACGGCGTGCGGCTGCCGAACGCGGTGATGGAGCGCATCCTGCACGCGGACGAGGCGGCGGCGTGAGGCCCTTCCTCGTCCTCCAGCTCCGCCCGGAGGACGAGGCGGCGGACGAGGAATTCGCGGCCTTCCTCGCGCGGGGCGGCCTCCGGCCGGAGCAGGTGGAGCGCATCCGCCTCGACCAGCGGCCCATCCCCGAGCTCTCGCCCGAGGCCTATGCCGGTGTCATCGTCGGCGGCGGGCCCGGCTGCGTCTCGGACCCGGCGGAGAAGAAATCGCCCCTCGAGGCGCGGATCGAGGCCGACATCCTGTCGCTCATGCCCGCCATCGTCGCGCGCGACGTGCCGTTTCTCGGCTGCTGCTACGGCCTCGGTATCCTCGCGCATCATCTGGGCGGGCGCGTCGGGCAGGGAACCTACGGCGAGCCCATCGGCGGCGTCGACTGCACCGTGACGGAGGCGGGCGCGCGCGACCCGCTGCTGGCGGAGCTGCCCCGCCGCTTCCGCGCGCTCGTCGGCCACAAGGAGGCGGTCGAGGTCCTGCCCGAGGGCGCCGGCCACCTCGTCTCCTCCGCGCCCTGCCCGGTGCAGATGATGCGCGCGGGCCGCAACGTCTACGCCACGCAGTTCCACCCCGAGGCGGACGGCGAGAGCTTCGCCACCCGCATCCGCATCTATGCCGGCCGCGGCTATTTCGACCCGGCCGACGCCGACCGCCTGACCGCCGCGGCGCGGGCCGAGGAGATCCACGTCCCCGAGCGCATCCTGTCCGGTTTCGTCGCCCGATATGGCGCTGTAATCGCCTGATACGTCGCGGAAAATTGATCCGTTCGGCCGGCGCTAGCGTATCCCTTCCGAAAGACAAGACTTGGGTTTTTCGCGGCGCGAGCCATATCTCGCAGGCGAGGACCGACGGTTTGCTGGAAGGGACGACCAGATGAACATCCGAGTGACGACCGAAACCGACCTGCCGACGCGCGAGGAGGCGGCCGATGCGCTGAGGCTGCTGCGCGACTGGGCCGACGCCGCCGCGCCCGAGGATGTCGCGGCACTCGATCCCGTCGTGGCCCGTCTCCTCCGCGGCGCGGGCGCCTATCCCGAGTTCTCGCGCGACTACCCGGCAGGCTTCCGCGCCGACGCCGCCTACAAGGCGACGCTGCCCGACCTCCAGAACGGGCCCGCGTCGCTGATCCGCGGCGCGAACCGGCAGATCCAGCATGTCGGCATCTCGAACTTCCGCCTGCCGATCCGCTACCACACGCGCGACAACGGCGACCTCATGCTCGAGACCTCCGTGACCGGGACCGTCAGCCTCGAGGCGGAGAAGAAGGGCATCAACATGAGCCGCATCATGCGGTCCTTCTACGCCCATGCCGACAAGACCTTCAGCTTCGGCGTGATCGAGGCGGCGCTCGACGACTACAAGGCCGACCTCGAGAGCTTCGACGCCCGCATCCAGATGCGCCTGAGCTTCCCCGCGCGCGTGACCAGCCTGCGCTCGGGCCTGTCGGGCTACCAGTATTACGACATCGCGCTCGAACTGGTGGAGCGGGACGGCGTGCGCCGGAAGATCGTGCATCTCGACTACGTCTATTCCTCGACCTGCCCCTGCTCGCTGGAGCTGAGCGAGCACGCGCGGGCGACCCGCAACCAGCTCGCCACGCCGCATTCGCAGCGCTCGGTCGCGCGGATCTCGGTCGAGGTGGCCGAGGGGCAGGGCTGCCTCTGGTTCGAGGACCTGATCGAGATGGCGCGCGCCGCCGTGCCGACCGAGACGCAGGTGATGGTCAAGCGCGAGGACGAGCAGGCCTTCGCCGAACTGAACGCCGCCAACCCGATCTTCGTCGAGGATGCCGCCCGCCTCTTCGCCGAGCAGCTCGAGCTCGACCCCCGCGTCGGCGACTTCCGCGTGGTCGCCAGCCACCAGGAGAGCCTGCACAGCCACGACGCCGTCAGCGTCCTGACCGAGGGGCCGACCTTCGCCACCGCCAGCCTCGATCCGCATCTCTTCCGCACGCTGATCCACGCGGGCTGAGGCGAAACGCGCGCATCCTCAGGGGCTTCGCCGGTGCCTCGTCCTTGACACCGGCGGAGCCTGCGGCCAACCCTCCGCGCCATGTTCGACATGCGTCCCGTGGGCTACGTGCTGGGGCTCCTCGTGCTTGTGCTGGGGCTCACGATGCTGTTGCCGATGGCGGCCGACCTCTTCGCGGGGAACGGCCACTGGGGCGCCTTCGCCGAGGCGGCGGCCATCACCTCGGTCTTCGGGCTGCTCCTCACGATCGCCTGCGCCAACGCCGTGTCGGCGGGCCTGACGATCCGGCAGACCTTCATCCTCACCACCGGCGTCTGGCTCGTCCTGCCCTTCTTCGGGGCGCTGCCCTTCGTCTTCGGCGCGATGGCGCCGGACGGCAGCGGCGCGCGCTACGTCGACGCCTATTTCGAGGCGATGTCGGCCCTGACCACCACGGGCTCAACAGTGTTCTCGGGGCTCGACGCGCTGCCCGTGGGCATCAACCTCTGGCGGGGCATGATGCAATGGTTCGGCGGCATCGGGATCATCGTCGTGGCGATGGTGTTCCTGCCGGAGCTGCGCGTCGGCGGCATGCAGATCTTCCGCTCCGAGGCCTTCGACACGATGGGCAAGATCCTGCCCCGCGCCTCGGAGATCGCGGCGCGGATCTCGGTCATCTATGTCGGGCTGACGGGCCTGTGCGTGATCACCTACCTCGCGCTCGGGATGCCGGCCTTCGACGCGCTGGTGCATTCGCTGACGACGCTGTCCACGGGCGGCTTCTCGACGCGCGACGCCTCCTTCGGCGCATTCCAGGGGCCGCTGGAATACGCGGCGGCGGTCTTCATGATCCTCGCGAGCCTGCCCTTCGTGCGCTACATCCAGCTCGTCGCCGGGACCGCGCGGCCGATCCTGCGCGACAGCCAGGTGCGGGCCTACCTCGCGACCGTCCTCGTCCTCGTGCTGATCCTCACGCTCTACCGGGTCGCAGTGAACGGCGACAACTGGGAGCACGGCTTCCGCGAGGGGATCTTCAACGTTACCTCGATCATCTCGGGGACGGGCTATTCCTCGGTCGACTACCAGCTCTGGGGGCCGGTGCCGGTGGTGATGTTCTTCTTCATCGGGCTGATCGGCGGCTGCGCCGGCTCGACCTCCTGCTCGATCAAGGTGTTCCGCTGGCAGCTCCTCTTCGCGTCCGTCTCCACCCAGGTGCGCAGGCTCTACGCGCCGCACGGCGTCTTCGAGCCGCGCTTCGAGGGGCGGCCCATCCCGGAGGAGATCCTGTCCTCCGTCATGGCCTTCTTCGTCCTGTTCTTCGTGTCGCTCGGGATCACCTCGGTGCTGCTCGGCCTGACCGGCCTCGACTTCGTCACCTCGGTCTCGGGGGCGGCCACCGCGCTCGGCAACATCGGGCCGGGGCTGGGGGACACGATCGGGCCCGCGGGCAACTTCGCCACGCTGAACGACACGGCGAAATGGATTCTCTCCTTCGCCATGCTGCTGGGGCGGCTCGAGCTGATCGTGGTGCTGGTCCTGTTCACCACCGCCTTCTGGCGGCCGTGAGCGCGCTCAGTCGGGGAAGTTGCGGCTGACCTTGATCTGGTCCCAGGCCCAGACGACCTCCTGCAGGCGCTCCTCGTCGGAACGGTCGCCGCCGTTCATGTCGGGGTGCAGCACCTTGATGAGCGCCTTGTAGGCCTTGCGGATCTCGGTCTTGGTCCAGCTGTCGCGGGCGTCGAGGATCTCGATGGCGCGCCGCTCGGTCGGGGGCAGCTTGCGCCCGGTGCCGTTCGTCGCGCGGCCCGGATTGCGGGTGGCGTTCTGGCCCAGCACCTGGTGGGGATCCTCGATGCCGAGGCGCGCCCAGGCCTTCTCCTCGACCGAGCGGCGGAAGGGCTTGGTCGGGCGGTCCCAGACGCGGTCGCGGTCGAGCTGGGCCTCCATCTCGGCCTCGGTCGTGCCCTCGAAGAAGTTCCACTTGAGATTGTACTCGCGCACGTGGTCGCGGCAGAACCAGTAGAAATCCTCGAGATTGTCCGGCGACTTGGGCGCGCGGTACTGCCCGGCCTCCTCGCAGCCCTCGTGCTCGCAGACCCGCTGCGACGTCTCGAAGGCGCCGGACATGCCCCGCCGCCCGGAGCGGCGTTTCTTCTTGTCCGTGGAGACGCGGAGATCGAAGTTGAACGGGTCTTTTTGGGTCATGGTCGCGGCCCTTCTCGACTCGGAAGAGGCAGTTTAGGGTTTTGCCGCCCGAGGTGAAGAGGCGAGGACGGGAAAAGGTGACACGGACGGAAAAAATCCGCGCGCGGCTTGAGGAGGCCTTCGCGCCGCGCCGCCTCGAGGTGATCGACGAGAGCGAGCGCCACCGCGGCCACGCGGGTTACCAGGAAGGGGGCGAGAGCCACTTCCAGGTGAAGATCGAGAGCGAGAAGTTCAAGGGGCTGAGCCGCATCGAGCGGCACCGCGCCGTGCACGAGGCGCTGGGCCGCGATCTCGTGGCAGAGATCCACGCCCTCGCCCTGTCGATCCGGGACTGAAGCTCCCCCGTTTCGGGACGTCTTCGACCGCCCCGGGAAGATCCCCGGGCGCTGTCCGAGGCGCGTGGTTAATGTCCCCTGGCGCCGGGAAACAATGCCGTGATGGGCGTCAGGCTTGTCTCCGAAATGGAATAAGTCATTAAAAAGGCAAGAAAAAGCTGGAAATCGGGCCTCAGTTGGACGATGATGCGAGATGGACGGGTCGGTCTGCGCAATCCAGCGCCGATCCGAACCGGGCACAAGTAATGCCGCGTCAACGGTGTCCATTTCGGCACGCAGGCCGCGGTCAGTCACACGGAAGGAACATTCTCGTGAAAGCAATTTTGGGCGCTGCACTCCTTGCAGCAGGATTTGCAACAGGCGCGTCGGCCAGCCCGATCAGCGTGTCGTTCTTCTCGGGCAGCCAGCTCACCGATCCGGCCAGCTCGTTCTACTCGGCATTCAACGGCGGCCTTTCCGGTCTCTCGTCGGGCTTCGTGATCGAGGACTTCGAGAACAACGCCACGCTCTCCGGCCAGTTCGAGGACGGCGAGGAGATCAACGGCTCGACGAACGACGGCGAGATCGCGTCGTCCATCAACACCTCGGTCGGCAGCTTCACCACGCGCGGCGGGACGGGCAGCGGCACGACCTGCACGCGCTTCGACCGCGGCGGCAACGGGTGCGACAACATCGCGCTGCAGCAGTCGCCGGGCGTGAACGGGCAGGGCAACATCTTCCCCTTCGACGGGGAATGGGCGCTGAACACGGCCGACACCTCGGGCCTCATCTGGAACGTGGCGCTCGCGGGCGGACAGCTCTTCGAGTCGGTGATCTTCGCGCTCCGCGATCCCGCCGACGCCGGGCAGCGGATGCTCTCGATCATGGCCGATGGCCAGACCTTCAGCACGGGCCGGCTCGACAACGAGACGCTGACCCTCGTGCAGATCATCTTCGGCTCCCCGCGGAGCTCGGCCACCATCGAGATCGCGACCTCGACGAACGACGCCTTCACCTTCGACGGCGCGGTCGTGGGTCTCGCGCCGGTGCCGCTGCCGGCGGCGGGGTGGATGCTGCTCGCGGGCATGGGCGGCCTCGTCCTGATGCGCCGCCGGGCGAAGGCCGCTGCCACGGCCTGAGCTGACCGATATGGAAAAGACGGGGGCGGTGGCCTTAGCGGCCGCCGCCCCTTTTCCTTTGCGGCGGACGGTGCGGCGGGATCAGTGATCCTGGCCGGGCTCCTTGCGCTCGGCCACGAGGGGGCGCCGCCCGAACTGCGGCGGCGGCTCCCCGGCCGGGGCGAGCGGCGCCTCGGCCGCGGGCGCGGGTGTCGTGAGCGACAGGGGCGCGCGTGCTTCGGGCTGGGGGGCGGGCGCGTCCTCGCCGGGCTCCTCGAAGTAGAGTTCGCGGCGGAAGATCAGGACGTTGCGCGTCACGATCTCCTTGCCGCCCATGAGGCCCTTCTTCTCCTCGTCGGGAAGGCTCTCGGCGCGGAAGTACTCCCACCCGTCCTGCGCCAGCTCGTTCATCAGCGTCTCGAGCGCGTGGGCGAATTTCGGGCAGCCCTTGAGCCCCCGGACCTTCGGCGCCCGCTCGGGCGCGGGGACGACCTTGTACTCGTAAAAGGGCATGGGGTGCCTCCGCCTTGGGTCCGCGTTCTTTACGGGGAGCGGGGGGGATAGGGCAAGGGGGGGAGGAACGGTTCGGGCGCAGCAGGACATGTCCGGCGCCTTGCGCGCGTGTCGCCCCGCAAGGCCGTGCGACCCGGGGAGCCGGGAGGGACGGCGGCGCGGGGGGCGGCGGGACAAGTCCCGCCCTGCGCGGGCGGGAGGGGGCGGGCGCTTCGGACGTGCCGGGAGGGACGGCGGCGCGGGGGGCGGCGGGACAAGTCCCGCCCTGCGCGGGC
>NZ_JBQLZP010000630.1:0-5294 GCF_052168335.1 Roseicyclus sp.
CGTCCTCCGCCGGGCTCTCGTGGCGGATCTGGCCGGCCGAGACGACGTTGGCGGTGATGCCCTTGCCGGCGAATTCCTGCGACAGCGCCTTGGTCAGGCCCCAGACGCCGTGCTTGGCCGCCGAGATCGGCGCGCCCTCGTGGTAGCCCTTGATCGCCTTCATGCCCGCGAAGTTCACGATCCGGCCCCAGCCCTGCGCGACCATTCCGGGCAGGAAGGCGCGGCTGAGGCGGAAGGCGCCGGTCAGCGCCGTGTCGACGACCGCGTTCCAGTCCGCGTCCGTCATCTCGAGGAAGGGCTTGTGCGGGCGCCGCGCGGCGTTGTTCACGAGGATGTCGATGGTGCCGAAGCGGGCCAGCGCCGCGCGCGACATCCGCGCGGACGCGGCCGCGTCGCCCACGTCGCCCATGACGACGAGCGCCTTCGCGCCCTCGGCCTCGACCAGCGCGGCGGTCTCGGCGCAGGCGTCCTCGTTCGTCGAGCCGTTCACGACGACGTTGCAGCCCATGCTCGCGAGCCGCACCGCGATGGCGCGTCCGATGTTCTGGCCCGACCCGGAGACGAACGCGGCCCTTCCCGCGAGACCTGCCTGCGCCATGCGTCGCTTGTCCTTGTTTTCCGTTGTTTTCCTGTGCGGCATGAGGATCGCCCGCGCCCCTGCGCATCAGATGGTTAAGGCGGTTTCCGTCGCTATTCAACAAAATTTTGTTGACAATCTACAATCCGCGTCGTGTGATCCGCCCCATGCAGGTGCGTCACGACATGCGTCAGATGCTGGCCCGGCGGCGGGAACGCTCGCTGACGGCCGAGGTGCGCGACGCCCTCGAGGAGATGATCCTGCGGGGCGAGATCGGGCGCGGCGAGCGGCTGAACGAGCATCAGCTCGCCGAGGAGCTGGGCGTCAGCCGCGGGCCCGTGCGGGAGGCCGCCCGCGCGCTCGAGCGGGAGGGGCTCGTGACCGCGGTGGCCAACCAGGGCGTCTTCGTGCGCGAGCTCACGCTCGCGGACGCGCTCGAGCTCTACGACCTGCGGGCGATGATCGCGGGCTATCTCTGCGCCGAGGCCGCGCGGTCGGCGGCGCTCGAGACGCGGCAGGCGCTGCTGGCCGCGGTCGCCGAGATGGAGGAGGCCATCGCGGGCGGCGAGGAGGAGCGCTACTTCGCCCTCAACCTCGCCTTCCACGACGCCGTCGCCCGTGCCTCGGGGGCAAGGCGGGCCGCCGCGCTCTACACCTCGCTCGGCAAGGAGGTGCGGCTGATGCGGCAGCGCGTCCTGCAGGGGGCGGCCTCGCTGCGCATCTCGAACACCGAGCACCTGAGGATCGCGCAGGCGATCCTCGACGGCGACGTGGAGGGCGCGCGCGACAGCGGCGCGGCCCACCACGCGAACGGGAAGACCAGATTGCTGGAGACGATGGGGGAAACCGGGGACCTCCAGCCGACCGCCCAGCCGCACCCCGGAGGAGGGGACGGCACCGGGCACCAAGCCACCCAAGGGAGGAACACATGACCTTTACGGAAACCAGAGCGGCCAGCGGCCGCGCGGCGGTGGCGGCAGCCTTCGCCACCGTCATGCTGGCGGCATCGCCGGCCATGGCGCAGGAATATCCCGATCCGGGCGAGACGCTCGACTGGACCATCGCCTTCGGTCCGGGCGGCGGCAACGACATCATGGCGCGCACGATCGTCGACATCCTGAACACCTACGACCTCTATCCGGGCGACATCGCGGTCGAGAACCGCGCCGGCGGCTCGGGCGCGGTCGGCTGGGGCCACCTGTTCGGGCAGGCGGGCTCGGGCTACGGCATCTCCACGACGTCGGGCAGCTTCGTGACGACGCCGCTCCAGGCCGACACGCCCTGGCAGCCCGCGGACTTCACCCCCGTGGCGCTGCTCGCCACCGACGACCTCGTGCTCGTGGTCAACGGCTCCTCGCCGATCCAGACCATCGACGAGTTCATCGCCTACGCGCAGGAGAACCCGATCACCATCGCCGGCACCGGCACCGTGAACGTGGACTTCATCGTGCCGACGCTCTTCGCGCAGGCGGCGGGCTTCGAGTTCGAATACGTCTCGTTCAACTCGATGGCGGACCAGACGACCGCGCTGCTGTCGAGCTCGGTCGACGCGATGGTCGGCAACCCGGGCGAGATCCTGGGCCTGATCGACTCGGGCGACCTGCGCGCGCTTGTCTACTCGGGCTCCTCCACCCCGGCCGCGCTGGAAGGCGTGCCGACGATGGGCGAGGTCGGCCACGACATCGGCGTGTCGATGCCGCGCGGCCTGATCCTGCCGCCCGACGCGCCCGCCGAGGCTCAGGAATGGTGGATCGCGACCATGCAGCGCGTGGTCGAGACCCCGGAATGGGCCGCCTACATCGAGAACAACACGCTCACGCCGACGGTTCTCTATGGCGAGGAGTTCCGCGCCTTCCTGACCCGCACGCAGGACGGCTTCGGCGAGGTGCTGCGCTCGGTCGGCGCGATCCAGTAAGCGCGCGGAAAACGCCGGGCCGGGGGTGCAGGGACGCCCCGGCCCGGCTGTCTCTTCATGGGGTGGACATGCGCATCGTCTTTCTGCTCGCCGTGCTCGGCGGCGCCGTCTTCTACAGCTACATCGCGTTTCTGGACCTCAACTTCCTGACGCGGACGGGCCGCCTCGGGCCGGGCTTCTTCCCGCGCATCGTGGGCGTCGGCATGGTCGTCATGACGATCTGGGCGCTTCTCGACGCGTTGCGCGCGCGCAGCCTCGCCATGGCGGGCGACGGGCCGGGCGAGGACGAGGGCAGCTGGCGGGACGGCGTGACGCTGATCCTGCTCGCGCTCGGCTACGCGGTGCTGCTGCGCCTCTTCGGGGGCTTCGTCGCGACGGTGATCTACCTCGGCGTGGCGCTGACGATCCTGAACCCCGGCCGGCACCTCCAGAACGCGGCCGTCGCGGTCATCCTGCCGATCGGCGTCTACCTCCTGTTCGACCGGCTCCTGAACGCCAACATGCCGCCCGCCCTCCTCGATCTTCCTTTCTGACACGCGCGGTCCTGCCGCCCGTCCAAGGGAGCCAAAATGGACATCTTCTCGGATCTCGTGATGGGCCTGTCGATCGCCATCACCCCGATCAACATGGTCTACCTGCTGATCGGGGCGATGGTCGGCATGATCGTGGGCGTGATCCCGGGCTTCGGCCCCTCCGCCGGGCTCGCGATCCTGCTGCCCGTGACCTTCGGCATGGACCCGATCGGCGCGATCATGATGCTGGCCGCGATCTACTACGGCGCGATGTACGGCGGCACGATCACCTCGATCCTCCTGAACACGCCCGGAGAGAGCGCGACCGTCGCCTCCACCTTCGACGGCTATCCGCTGGCCAAGAACGGGCGGGCGGGACCGGCGCTGGTGATGCAGGCGGTGGCCTCCTTCGTGGGGGGCACCGTGGGCGTCGTCCTCATCACCATCCTCGCGCCGATGTTCAGCCAGGTCTCGCGCAGCTTCGGGCCGCCGGAATACTTCCTACTGGCCGCAATGGGGATGCTGACGCTGCTGGTGATGATCGGGTCGAACTGGAAGCTCGGCGTGATCTCGGCGCTGATCGGCTTCGCGCTCGGGACCGTGGGCGTCGACCTCGAGACGGGGCAGGGACGCTACACCTTCGGCTCGGCGGAGCTGATCGGTGGCATCTACTTCATCCCCATCGCCATCGGCCTCTTCGGCTTGGGCGAGTTGTTCTACGCCTTCTATTCCGGGCTTCACAAGACGCGCTCGGGCTCGCTCGTCCAGTACGGCAAGGAGCAGCGCTTCTGGCCCACGGCGCAGGACTACATCTCGACCAAGTGGACCATGGTGCGCGGCTCGATCCTGGGCTTCGTCGTGGGCGTGATTCCCGGCGCGGGCGCGACCATCGCGTCCCTCATGGCCTATTCGTCGGAGCGCTCGATCTCGAAGAATCCCGAGAACTTCGGCAAGGGCGAGATGGCGGGCCTCGTGGCCCCCGAGACGGCGAACAACGCGGCCTCCTCGGGGGCGATGATCCCGCTCCTGACGCTGGGCATTCCGGGCTCCGCCTCGACGGCCGTGCTGCTCGCGGCCTTCCTCCTCTGGGGGCTGCGCCCCGGGCCGCTCTTCATGGAGCAGAACCCCGAACTCGCCTGGGGCCTCATCGCCTCGATGTATCTGGGCAACATGGCGCTCCTGGCGATCTCGATCTTCGCGATCCCGCTCTTCGTGCAGATCATCAAGGTGCCCTACCGCATCCTCGGGCCGTCGGTCGTGGTCATCTGCACGCTCGGTACCTTCTCGGTGAACGCGAGCTTCATCGAGGTCTACCTGATGTTCGCCGCCGGCATCGTCGGCTTCTTCATGCGGCTCTACGGCTTCTCGCCCGCCGCGCTGGTCCTCGCGCTCGTGCTCGGCCCGCTGGCGGAGGAGGCGCTGCGCCAGACGCTGACGATCTCGCGCGGGTCCTTCGGCATCTTCCTCGAGCGTCCCGCCTCGCTCTGGATCATCGGGGTGACGATCGTGCTCCTGATCGTGCTGCCGCTCATGGGGCGGATCGGTTCGGGCGGGGGCAAGGCCGAGAAGGCGGGCGGCTGAGGCCCATGGAGCGCGTGACGGTCGAGGAGGCGCGGGCGCTCGCCGTCCGCGCCTTCCGTCTTGCGGGGGTCGGGGCGGACATCGCCGGGGACGGGGCCGAGGCGCTGCTCCTGGCCGAGATGATGGGTATCCCGACGCATGGCCTCGCGCGCGTGCCGCTCTGCGTCGCGCGGTTGCGGGCGGGGGGAATGGACCCCTCGGCGGTGCCTGACGTGACCGCGCCCGCCCCCGCGCTCCGCCTCATCGACGCGCGCCACGCCCTCGGGCCAGGCGCCGCGATGCAGGCCCTCCGCCACGCGATCGAGGCCGCGCGGGAGACCGGGCTCGGCGGCGCCTTCCTCAGGAACGCCACGCATCTGGGCGCGCTGTCGCCGCTGCTGTGGACGGCGGCGGAGGCGGGGTTCGCCTGTATCGTCACATCGAATACCACGCCGATGCTGGCGCCTCCGGGGGGCAGGGCGGCCCGCGTCGGCAACTCCCCCCTCGGGATCGGGCTGCCCCACGCGGGCGGGCGGCACGTCCTTCTCGACATGGCGCTGACGGTGGCCGCGCGCTCGAAGGTGCGGAAGGCGGCGCAGAGCGGCGAGGCGATCCCCGAGACCTGGGCCACCGATGCCGAGGGGCGGCCGACGACGGACGCAAGGGCGGCGATGGCGGGGCTCATGCAGGCGATCGGGGGGGCCAAGGGCGCGGCGCTGGCCGTGACGCT
>NZ_JBQLZP010000631.1:0-6049 GCF_052168335.1 Roseicyclus sp.
CAGACCGCCGCCACCTGGTCGAGCGTGCCCTCCCACATCGCCGGGTCGCGCGTCTGCGAGCCGACGTGGAACGAGATGCCCACCGGCGCCAGGCCGAGGTCGCGCGCCAGCGCCATGAGCGACAGTGCCTTGTCGCGCGAGGTGCCGAACTTGCGCGTCAGCGGCCAGTCGGCGCCCGACGCCTCGACGATGAGGCGGATGTAGATTTCGGCGCCCGGCGCGTGCGCGGCGATCTTGTGCAGTTCCTCCTCCGCGTCGGCGGCGAAGAGCGTGATGCCGGCGGCGTGCGCGAAGGCGATGTCCGAGACGCGCTTGACCGTGTTGCCGAAGGAGATCGTCTCGGGCCGTGCGCCGAGCGAGAGGCAGAGCTCGATCTCGCCGCGCGAGGCGGCGTCGAAGTGCGAGCCCACCTCGATCAGGCGCGCGATGACCTCGCGGGCGGGGTTCGCCTTGACGGCATAGTGGATGTCGGCGCGGCCGAGGCCCGCCTTCAGCGCGTGGTACTGCGCCTCGACACCGTCGATGTCGAGCACCAGCGTCGGCCGGTCGAAGGCGCGCGCGCGGATGTAATCCTCGATGCGGGCCGAGGTGCGGTCAACGGACGGGACGGCGAAAGCCGCCGGGAATTCGGCGAACGTAGCGGTCATGGTCATCTCCAACAGACCCGGCCCGGAGGCCGTAGAGTTCCAGCGGAGACGTTACCGTCGCTACGTAACTGCGATGGTTCGGGGCCGTTTTCCGGCGGACCTACCACCCGTGACAGAGGCGCGTGCGTTGGCGTCTATGGCCGCGCATTTGTGGCAAAGCGCCGCGCAAATCAAGTGAAGATTTCCTGTCATTCGAAGTTTTTTTCGCGCGTCGCCCCGCTGCACGGGAAGCTGCGGGCAATCAAGGGAATTCGCGGGAATCAGCGGCCGTGGCTGCGGTCGTATCCGTTGCGGGGCGGCGGCCCGTGGCGCGGGGTCCACGCGCTGTCGAAGACCTCCACGCGCAGCGGAAAGCAGGGCGCCGCGTCCGAGGAATGCTCGGCCCCGCAATCGCCCCCCGGACAGGCCGAAAGCGCGCCGAGAAGGTCGATCTCGGCGAGGACGTCGATGTGGTCGCCGGGGCGCACGGGGCTCGCCTTCATGAAGTACTGGCCGGTGTCGCGGGTGAAGCCCGTGCACATGAAGACGTTGAGGACGTCGTGGACATGCGCCTCGGCCTCGGCCATCGGCAGGCCCGTCGCATCGGCCAGCGCGCGCGTCAGGTTTGAGTGGCAGCAATGGTGATACTGCCCGCCCGACAGGAGGTTGTGCGTGTAGGGGTCGCAGCGCGTGCCGATGACGTCGTGGACGCCGCCGCCGTGCTCGTCGATGCCGTACCAGCCAAGCGTGTCCTCGACGATCGTGGCCATGGGCCGGAGCGCGGGGAAGCCCGACCAGAGCCGGTCGCCCGTCGTGACATGCGTGCCGTGCAGCGCGCGGGTCTTGCCGGAATAGAAGCGCTCCGACAGGTCGCCCGCGTTCCAGAGGTTGAGGTCGCCCACCTGCGGGCCCTCGACGCTCGAGATGCGGAAGGTCTGTCCGGCCCGCACGCGGAAGGTGCGCGCCTCTCGCGGCGGGACCGTCACCTCGGTCGTCTTGCGCAGGTCGCGCCGCGCCTCGGCGAGGGTCGCGGGCTCGGGCCGCGACAGGCTCTCGACCGGGTAGCAGATCACCGGGCGGACGGCGCGGCGCGCTTCCGCGTCAGGCGGCGGGAGGTGGTGGGGGCCCGTCTTGCTCTGCATCCTGTCTCTCCCGCTCGCGTCCGAACCAGGGCCGGCGCGTGCCGGCCTCGGCCGGTCCGTACCAATCCTCGTTTCGCGTCGCGATCATCGTGAGGGCCAGCGCGAGGAAGGCAAGGGTCGATCCGGCCAGCAGCGCGTAATCGGCCGAGCGCAGGATGAGGTAGAGCACCGCGTAGGTCACGCCGAGCATGGCGGCGAGCACCAGCGTCCGCCGTCCGAGCTTCAGCGCCACCGCCCCGAACAGCGTCAGGAGCGCGGCCGTCGCCCCGGCGGCGAGCCCGTAGGCCGGGCCGAAGCCGATCTGCTCGGCATAGGCGACCATGAGCAGGACGAAGACCGACTGCGCAAGGCCGATCAGGATGTATTGCACGGGATGCGTGGGCTTGCCCCTCCGCCCCTCGATCAGGAGGACGGTCAGGAAGGTCAGCGCGATGAAGAGGATGCCATAGCGCGCCGCGCGCCAGGCCTGCTGGTAGAAGT
This sequence comes from Roseicyclus sp., assembly GCF_052168335.1. Classification (GTDB taxonomy): domain Bacteria; phylum Pseudomonadota; class Alphaproteobacteria; order Rhodobacterales; family Rhodobacteraceae; genus Roseibacterium. The sequence continues at coordinate 2,249 of NZ_JBQLZP010000631.1, forward strand.
CGTTGGGCTGGAAGAAGCGCACCCCGAAGGCCGAGGTCGCGCGCGCCATGAGGTCGGTGTCGCTCCGCGCCGCCTGCGGCAGGGGCCGGGCGAGGTGCGGGATCGTCCATGTGGCGCTGAACCCCGCCTCGCCGATCTCGGACCCGTCGGGAAGGAACGCGCCGTCGAAGCTCGGGTGCGGCCAGTCCGAGACGATGGTGACGCGGCTGTCCCGCCCCATCGGCGTCGCATAGAGCTCCGCCGCGCCGTTGAAGCCGAGGGCGAGCGCGTAGCTCCCGATCCCGCGCGGATCGCCGAGCGCGGCGGTGATGCCGGGCTGCCCGTCTGCGCGGGGCTCGAGCGGGATGGCGGCGCCGTCGGCCATGAGCCGCGCCTCGCCCCGGAGCGCCCGGTTCGCGGTGACGCCGACGCGGAGGCTCGCCTGGGCCCACAGGATGCGCTCGCCCGCGACAAGCTGCCCCTCGGCGAGGTCGGTGTCGAAGGTGAAGGCAAGGTCGGCCTCGGCGGCGTAGACCGGCACCTCGAAGATGCCGCGCGCGCGGGTCTCGGTCCGCGTCGTCACGTCGAGCGTGAAGTCCTCGGGCAGGAGGAAGACGGGCGCCATCGGCCGGATCTCCGTCACCATCCGCGTCTCGGTGCGGGTCTGGCCGGATTGCGGATCCGTCACCTCGACCGGCTGCGGCACCTGGACCGGCCCCTCCACGGGCAGGATCAGGACCGGCCCGGACAGAAGCTGCGTCCCGCCCCATTCCTCGCCCACGTCGCGGATCGACTGCTCGCTCAGGCGCGTGCGGTCCTCGACGACGGCGGAGACGAACCAGAGCGGGATGAACATGAGGAGGGCGAGTAGCCCGACGACGAGAAAGCGGGTTCCGGGGGTGCGCATACGGGGGTTCCGGCGACTGGGTTGCGGCGGCAAGCTGCCTGCGTGGGCCCCGAACGGCAATGCGGGAAAACCGCCGGAGCCGTGCTAGACCGTCTCGCCCGCCGTCCGCCCCGAGAAGATGCAGCCGCCGAGGAACGTGCCCTCGAGCGCGTTGTAGCCGTGGTAGCCCCCGCCGCCGAAGCCCGCGGCCTCGCCCGCCGCGAAGAGGCCGGGGAAGACCGAGCCGTCGGCGCGCAGCGCCCGGCCCGAGAGGTCGGTGTGCAGCCCGCCGAGCGACTTCCGCGTCAGGATGTTGAGCCGGACGGCGATGAGCGGCCCGTGCGCGGGGTCGAGGATGCGGTGCGGCTTCGCCGTCCGCACCAGCCGGTCGCCGAGATAGGCGCGCGCGCTCCGGAGGGCGATGACTTGCGCGTCCTTCGCCACCCTGTTGCCGATCTGGGCGTCCCGCGCCTCGATCTGCGCGCGGATGCGCGCGGGGTCGAGCGGCGCATCGGGCGTGATCCGGTTCATGCCGGCCACCAGCGTCTCGAGGTCCCCGGCCACGACGAAATCCTCGCCACGGGTCTTGAAGGCCTCGACCGCCGCCGTCGCCCCCTTGCCGAGCCGCTCGCGGATCACCGCGGACCACCTCGCGGAGGTGAGGTCGGGGTTCTGCTCGGACCCGGAGAGCGCGAATTCCTTCTCGATGATGGATTGCGTGAGGACGAACCACGAATGCCCGCCCGCCTTCAGGATGCGCCTCAGCGTCGCGAGCGTGTCGAAGCCGGGGAAACAGGGCGCTTCCATCCGCGCGCCTTGCGCGTCGAACCAGATGGAGGAGGGACCGGGCAGGATGCGGATGCCGTGGGCGGGCCAGATCGGGTCCCAGTTCCGGAGGCCCTCGGTGTAGTGCCACATCCGGTCGCGGTTGATGACGGCGGCGCCCGCCGCCTCGGCCACGCCCTGCATCTGCCCGTCGACGTAGTCCGGCACGCCCGAGACCATGAAGGCGGGCGGCTCGCCCAGCCGCGCGCGGGGCCAGGCCTTGCGGACGAGGTCATGGTTCCCGCCGATCCCGCCCGAGGCGACGACGACCGAGGGCGCGCGCAGCGTGAAGTCGCCCGTCACGGTGCGGTTGGTCGATGCGCCGCGCTTGGCTTCGTCGGGGGCGAGCACCTCGCCGCTGACGCCCGTGACCGCGCCGCCCTCGACCAGCAGCGCCGTCACCCGGTGGCGGAAGTGGAGCGTGATCGTCGGATGCGCCTTCACCCGCGCGGCGTAAGGCTTCACCACGCCCGTTCCCGTGCCCCAGGTGACGTGGAAGCGCGGCAGCGAATTGCCGTGCCCGCCGGCGAGCGAGCCGCCGCGCTCGGCCCAGCCGACGACGGGAAACCAGCGCATCCCGAGGCCGTGGAGATAGGGACGCATCGGCCCGGCCGCGAAGTCCAGATAGGCCTCGGCCCAGGCGCGGGGGTTGGCGTCCTCGGCCCGGTCGAACCCGGCGGAGCCGAACCAGTCGCGGGCCGCGAGGTCGCGGCTGTCCTTGAGGCCGAGGCGCCGCTGTTCGGGCGTGTCCACCATGAAGAGACCGCCGAGGCTCCACCACGCCTGCCCGCCGAGGGATTGCGGCCCCTCCATGTCGAGAAGCGCGACGCGCCGCCCCCGCTCGGCCGCGTGCCAGGCCGCGACGAGGCCCGCGAGCCCCCCTCCGATCACGATGACGTCCGCGTCCGCCATGCGCCCCTCCTCCGGTTTGCGGAGAGGCTAGCAGGGGCCGCCGCGCCTGTCGCGCGGGGCGTGGCGTCAGGCTTGACGCAGGTCATGGCCGGAAGGCCGGGCCATGGGCGAGGCTGCGCCATGGGACGGACGCGGCGGAACATCCTGATCGGAGCGGGGGCGCTGGCGCTTGCGGGGGTGGCGGGTGCGGCGGTGCCGTTCCGCCGCGACATGGCCGCTTTCCGCGCCCGCGCCGCGCCGGAGCTCTCGCGCCTCGTCGAGACGCGGCACGGGCCAATCGAGGTGGCCGAGGCGGGGGAGGGGCCGCCCTTCCTCATGCTCCACGGCACCGGCGGCGGCTTCGACCAGGGGCTGATCGCCGCCGGGCCGATGATCGCGCACGGCTATCGGGTGATCGCGCCCTCGCGCTTCGGCTACCTGCGGACGCCGCTGCCCGAGGGGGCCGGCCCGAGGATGGAGGCCGAGGCCTTCGCCGACATGCTCGACGCGCTGGGCGTGGACCGCGTCGCGGTCGCGGGCGGGTCTGCGGGCGCGATCCCGGCGCTTGCCTTCGCCGAGATGTTCCCGGACCGCACCGCCGCCCTCTTCCCGGTTGTGCCGGCCCTGATGATCCCCGGCCGCGCCGAGGTCGCGCCGTGGAGCCCGCTCGCGGAATGGGCGGTGATGCGCGCGTTGCGCTCGGACCTCCTGTTCTGGGGCGCGGCGACGCTGGCCCGCGACCGGCTGATCGGGACGCTGCTTGCGACCGAGCCGGCGCTGGTGGCGGCGGCCTCGCCTGAGGAACAGGCGCGCGTCGCCGCGATGGTCGAGAGCATCCTGCCGGTGAGCGACCGGGCCGAAGGGCTCCTCTACGACAACGTGCAGACGAACCGGCCGCAGGATATCGACTACGCCCGGATCACCGCGCCGACGCTGACGCTCTCGTGCGAGGACGACCGCTTTCTCACCGCCGAGAACGCGCGCTTCCTCGCGGGCGCGATCCCCGGCGCCGAGGCCATCGTCTACCCGACGGGCGGGCACCTCTGGGTCGGGCGGAACGACGCGCTCTTCGCCGCGATCGACGCGCTTCTCACGCGGGTTGGCTGGCGCTGAACCTCAGCGCAGCCTCAGTCCCGTCTTCGCGTCGAAGAAGAGCGCCGCGTCCTCCGCGACGCCGAGGCCCGTGCGGCTGCCTGGGCGGGGCGCCTGCTGGTCGTGCG
>NZ_JBQLZP010000632.1:0-1320 GCF_052168335.1 Roseicyclus sp.
GCGCGTCGATCCCCTCGCCCGTTTTGCCGGAAACACCGCCCACGCCCGTCACGTCGGCCTTGCCGCGAACCACCAGATCTCCCGCGCGCAGCAGTCCGGGGTCCGGCACGTCCTCCCCCGCAAGGAGGAAGATCCGCAGGTCGGCGCCCTCCGCCCGCGCGCGCGTCCGCGCGATGCCGATGCGCTCGATCTCGTCACCCCCCTCGCGCAGCCCGGCAGTGTCCAGCAACGTCACGGGAATTCCCTGGAGATCGAGGCGAACCTCGATGACGTCTCGCGTGGTCCCGGCGATCTCCGAGGTGATCGCGGCGTCGCGACCGGCTATATTGTTGAGAAGAGTGGATTTTCCGGCGTTGGGCGCGCCCACGATGGCAATCTCGAACCCATCGCGCACCCGCTCCGCGACCTTGCTGCCCATCACCTCGCGGGAAAGGTCTTCCGAGACCCGGGCGAGCAGATCGCGCACCTCCGGCGTGACATCGACGGGGACATCCTCGTCGGCGAAGTCGATCGTCGCCTCGATCAGCGCCGCGGCGCGAAGAAGCGCCGTCCGCCAGTCCCCGGCCCGTTCGCCGAGTTTCCCTTCGAGAAGGCGCATGGCCTGCTTGCGCTGCGCCTCCGTCTCGGCGGAGAGGAGGTCGCCAAGCCCTTCGACCTGCGCGAGGTCCAGCTTCTCGTTATGGAGCGCGCGGCGGGTGAATTCGCCCGCCTCGGCGGGGCGGGCAAGTCCGGTCTCCCCGATCCGGCGCTCGGCGGCGGCGATCACAGCAGGGCTGCCATGGAGATGCAGCTCGACCACGTCCTCGCCGGTGAAGCTGCGCGGGGCCGCGAAACACAGCACCAGCGCCTGGTCGATCACCGCGCCATCGGCATCACGCAGCCTGCGAAGCGCGGCATGGCCGATATCCGGAAGCTGGCCCACAAGCCTCCGCGCCGCCTCGAAGGCCTCGGTGCCCGAGATTCGAAGGACGGCGACGCCCGATCTTCCCCGGACGGTCGCCAGGGCGAAGATCGTGTCCATCGCGCGCCCCTCTCGTCAGGTGTTCATCGAGTCGAAGAATTCGGAATTCGTCTTGGTCTGCTTGAGCTTGGAGATCAGGAACTCGATGGCGTCGGTGGTGCCCATCGGGTTCAGGATGCGCCGAAGCACGAAGGTCTTCTGCAGGTTCGACTTGTCGACCAGCAGTTCTTCCTTCCGTGTGCCGGACTTGAGGATGTCCATGGCGGGGAAGACGCGCTTGTCCGCCACCTTGCGGTCAAGCACAATCTCGCTGTTGCCGGTGCCCTTGAACTCCTCGAAGATCACCTCGTCCATCCGGC
>NZ_JBQLZP010000633.1:0-5104 GCF_052168335.1 Roseicyclus sp.
TATTCGTCCGACAGTTCCTCGAGCGCGGGACCGATCTGCTTGCAGGGCCCGCACCACTCGGCCCAGAAATCGACGACGACGGGGATGTCCGACTGGCGCACTTCTGCATCGAAGGTCGCGTCAGTCACGGGTACGGTTGCCATGGGCGGGCCTCCTCGGCGGCAAGGGTTCGGGGGCAGAAGGTATGAAGGCCCTCCCGGCGCGTCAAGCAGACCCTGCGCGTGCCAGCGCCGCAGCCACAAGATCGTGAGGCAGGTCCATCAGGTCTCCGGTCCGCGACCACAGGATCGCGGTGCCGATGGCGCGCCCCGGATAGATCGCCGAGAGCATCGCGGCATAGGCCCCCATCTGGCGGAGGATACCCTCCGGCACCTCGGCGGGCGAGGTCGGCACCTCCGCGTTGGTCTTGAAGTCGACGGCGAGCACACGGTCCTCGGCGACGATCAGCCGGTCGATCGTTCCGAGCAGCGGGTCGCCCAGCGCCGCGTCGTCGCCCGCGACCGTGACCTCGGCCAGCGTGCCGGGGGCGAAGACATGGGCGAGGTGCGTCGCGGTCAGGACGGCCTCGGCCTCCGCGTAGGCGTCGGCGATCTCCGCCCCGGTCACGTCGGCGGCCTCCATCTGCGCGATTTGCGGGGCGGCGTCGCGCCACGCGGGCGCGGGCAGCCCGGGCAGGTGTTCGTGCAGCAGGTGGACGAGGCGCCCGCGCCTCATCGCGGCCTCCCGCCCCTCGCCCGTGCCGCCAGGCAGAACCTCCTCGCCGCCGAGGTCGGAGGGCGAGCGCGCCTTGCGGTCGCGTGGCGCGGGCGGTGCCGGGCGTTGCACCCAGTCGGGCAGCGCAGCGCGGGGCGCGGCCGCCGCGGCCACGGCATCCCCGGCGTGCGGAAAGTCACCGGTCTGGAGGCGCAGGCCCGTCTCGTCGAAGCCGGGCACGGCCAACGTCGCGGCGCCCAGCGCGCCGAGACCGGCCTCGACCGCGCCGTACCATGTCGCCGGGCGCCTGCCACCGTCGTCCGAGAGCTTGCCCGCCCCCGCCACGATCAGCCAGCTCTCGGCCCGCGTCAGCGCGACGTAGAGGAGACGGTTGCGCTCCGCCTTCTGGCGCGCGTCCTCGACCTCCAGCGCGGCGCGGACGGTCTCGGCCGCGTCGGCGCGCGCGGGCGCCCAGAGGACGGGCCCCTCCCCCTCGCGCACGAGGCGGCTGCCGCCGGTGCGCGAGCGCCAGTCGAGGCTGTCGGGCAGGATCACGACCGGCGCCTCGAGCCCCTTCGCCCCGTGCACGGTCATGACCCGGATCTGGCCCTTCGCCTGCGAGAGGTCGCGCTTGACCGTGACCTCGCCCGCCTCGAGCCAGCCGATGAAGCCGGTGAGGCTCGGCACCTCCATGCGTTCGTAGGCGAGCGCCTGCGCCAGCATCGCGTCGATGCCGTCCTCCGCCTCGGGCCCCAGCCGCGCGGTCAGGCGGATGCGCGCGTCGTGGCGCACGAGCGCCCGCTCGAGCAGGTCGTAGGGCCGCCGGAAATCGGCCTTGCCGAGAAGATCGCTCAGCATCTCGCGGGTCGCCGTCCACTCCGCCCTCTCCCCCGCGCGGTCGCGGAGCGCCTGCCAGAGGTAGCCCCTGCGCCCGTGGGCGAGGCGGAAGAGGTCGTCCTCGCTCCAGCCGCCGATGGGCGAGCGCAGGACGGCGGCAAGCGACAGGTCGTCCTCGGGCGTGGCCAGGAACCGCAGGAGCGCGAGCAGGTCCTGCACGGCGAGCGGCTGGGTCAGGTCGCTCCGGTCGACGCCCGCGATGGGCAGGCCGCGCCGCTTGAGCGCGCCGATGATCTGCCGGAAGAGCGGCGAGCGCCGCCGGACGAGGATCAGGATGTCGCCGGCCTCGACCGCGCGGGGGCCGTCGCGCGTGACGATCACCGGCCGCTCCTCGTGGATCATCGCGTCGATGCGCTCGGCGATCCGCCCCGCAAGCACCGCGTAATGGTGATCCTCGCTGACGAGGTCGCGGGGATCGTCCCAGGCGACCTCCTCGGCGGCGGCGGCGGGCGCCACCAGCGGCCAGAGATCGACGCGCCCCGGCTTCTCCGCGAAGAACGCCTTGTGCTCGAGCGCGTCGCCGACCGAGGTCGGCACCTCCGGCCCGCAGACATGGTCCACCAGCCGCAGGATCGCGGGCGCGGACCGGAAGGAATAGAGCAGGTCGCGCTGCTGGAGCGGCTGACCGATCCCGCGCAGGCGCTCGTCGAAATGCGTGCGCATCCGGTCGAAGCCCTCGGGGTCCGCGCCCTGGAAGGAGTAGATCGACTGCTTCTTGTCGCCGACGACGAAGATCGTCCGCTGCACGTCGGCCCGCGCGCCTTCACCGGCGGCGAAATCCTCGGCCAGGCGCTTGACGATGTCCCATTGCGCGGGGCTCGTGTCCTGCGCCTCGTCGACAAGGATGTGGTCGATCCCCCCGTCGAGCCGGAACAGCACCCATTGCGCGATTCCCGGCGCGCTGAGGAGCTGGCGCATCCGGGCGATGAGATCGTCGAAGTCGAGCCACCCGCGCGCGGCCTTCGCCGCGGCATAGGCCGGCAGGAACGCGCCCGCGAAACGGTGCAGCGCATGGGTCTTGCGCGCGGTCAGGAGGCCGGTGCGGAGGGGTCGTGCGGCCTCGACGCGGTGGGTGAGATCGGCGAAGGCCGCCATGGCGTCCGGGCCGATGGCGTCGCGGATCGCCGGATTGCCGATCTTCGTGCCCTTGGCGGCGAAAGGCTCGTTCGCCGTCGCGCCGGTCAGGCACACCTCCTCGAGGTCGCGCAACGTGTCGAGCGTCATCGCCTCCCAGGGCATGGCACGGAGCACGCGGTGGATCTTGCCCTGGTTGCGGTTCTCCGCGTCGAAGTGCGGCCAGATCGCGTCGCAGGCCTCCCGCTCCTCCCCGGTGAGGACGGCGGCCAGCACCCCCTCCTCCGTCAGGCCCGAAGCAATCCCCACGGCGGCGCATATGTCCTCCCACGGCAGCGGTTCGGCCAGCCCCTCCGCCTCACGGGCGGCGGCGCGGGCGAGGTCGAGGATACCGTCCTCGTCGCCGAGATAGGGCACGACCGCGTCGATGGCGTCCTGCCGCGCCGGGTCGCCCGCCATCTCGTCGAGGAGATCGGCGATCAGGCGCGACTGCACGCGCTCGTCGATCTCGGTGAAGCCGGGGCTCACCCCCGCCTCCAGCGGAAAGCGGCGCAGGACCGAGGCGCAGAAGGAGTGGATCGTCTGGATCTTGAGACCGCCCGGCGTCTCGATGGCGCGGGCGAAGAGCGTGCGGGCCCGCGACAGGAGGTCGGGCGCGAGGTCCGCCTGCGGAACGCCCACCTCGGCGAGCGTGCGGCGCAGTTCGTCCTCGGGCATCATCGCCCACTTGCCCAGCCGCTCGAACAGGCGGTTCTGCATCTCCATCGCGGCCGCCTTGGTGTAGGTCAGGCAGAGGATGCGCTCGGGCGGCACCTCGCGCAGGAGGAGGCGCGCCACCCGGTCGGTCAGCACGCGGGTCTTGCCGCTGCCGGCATTGGCCGAGAGCCAGGTGGACACGTCGGGCGCGGCGGCCTCGACCTGGGCGAGCGTGGCGTCGTGGATCGCGGTCACGGCGTGCCCTCCCGCCCGACGGGGAGGATCACCGGCGTCACCGTCTCGTCCCATTCGCCGTAGCGGGCGAGCTGGTCGTAGTCGCCGCGCCAGAGGACATTCTTCACCGCCCGGCGCGCGGTATAACCCGCATCGGCCCGCAGGTAATGCGCGAGGAGGCGCCGGAACTCCGCCGTCACGGCGGCGATGTCCCCGGCGGTCGGATCATGGGCCACGATCTCGGGCGACGCGCCGAGCCCGACATAGGCAATCCGCGCGGTCTCGAGCGGCCCGTGCCCGGCGAAGCCGCCTTCCGCCGCCATCGCCGCCTCGAGCCAGAGCTGCCGGGCGAAGCCGCGCTCCTCCTTCTCGGTGGGCGGCTTGCCGGACTTGTAGTCGTAGATCGCGACGCGCCCGTCGGACAGGCGGTCGATCCGGTCCGCGGTGCCGGTCAGCGTCACCGTCCGTCCCGAAGGCAGGCCGGTCAGCGTCCATTTTCCCTTGATCTCGCGCTGCCACGGTGCGGCGAAGGCGCGGCGCTCCGCCTCGGTGGTCAGGAACCACGGCACGACGCGGGCGAACCTCGCGAGCCAGAGGCGGCGGGCGGCGGGCCAGGGCGCCGCCTCCTCCAGCACGTCTGCGGCCAGCCCGAGGAGGCGTTCCTCGGCATCGGCAGGCAGAGCCTCGGCGGTCTCCTCCACGAAGCGCCGCAGGACGTCGTGGAGCACGGTGCCCCTCAGCGCCGCGTCGGGCCGGACGCGCAGCGGGTCGAGCGGCCGCAGCCCCAGCACGCGACGCGCGTAGATGCGGTAGGGATCGCGCACGAGATGCTCGACCTCGGTGACGCTGATCGTGTCGGGCCGCGCCGCGGCGGGCGGCGCGGGCGCGGGCCTCGGCGCGGGCGGCACCTCCGCCGCGGGACGCATCAGCGCCTCGGCCATCGTGACCCAGCCGGCGCCCCGCGCCCGCATCCCGGCAAGCTGCGCCGCCGAGGCATCGCTCGCCCCCTCCAGCAGGTTCACGATCCGGTTCAGCCAGCGCGAAGGCACCGTGTCCGTCTCGGCGTCCCGCCTCGCGCGGGAGAACCAGACCTCCGGCGCGGCGGCGGCCTGCTGGAAGTCGTGGGCGGACAGGCCCACCACCCGGTCGGGCAGGCGCAGGCCCGCCGCGTCGCGGAGCGCCCGGTTGAGCCAGGGATCGGCCGATGGCGCGGCGGGCCAGATCCCGTCGTTGAGCCCGCCGAGGATGAGGAGGTCCGCGCCCTGCACCCGCGCCTCGAGCGTGCCCCAGATCTGGATCAGCGCGTGCGGCCGGATCTCGGACCGCGCCTCGCGGTCGGCGGCGAGCGCGGTGACGAAGTCGGCGTAGTCGCGCGCGGTCATCGGCCCGCCGTGCCCGCCCTCGGCCCGGAGGTCGGCGGCGAGAGCCGCTGCGGCCTCACCCTCGGCTTCCTCGTAGAGTTCTCCGGCACCCGTTAGGCCGGGGCCCGCGGCCAGCGCCTCGGCCAGCC
>NZ_JBQLZP010000634.1:0-4491 GCF_052168335.1 Roseicyclus sp.
CGCTGATCGCGCCCGACGCGCTCGCCGCGCGCATCGACGCGGCCGCCGCGATCCTGGCGGCGACGCCGCCCGCGGGCGACGGCCCGCCGCCGCGCCTGCCGGGGGCGCGGGCGCTCGCGGCGCTTGAAACGGCGAGGGCCGGGGGGATCGACCTCCCCCCGGCCCTCCTGTCCGACCTGAGGCGCCTGGCCGGTTAGGCCGCGTCCGCGCCTTCCGTGATCTCGCGCATGGCCTGGAGGAACTGCGCCACCTCGGCTTCCGTGTTGTAGTGGCACATCGAGACGCGCACCGCCGCCTCGAGGCCGAGCGGCGTCAGGATGTTGCCCGAGTAGTGGTCGGCCTTGCGCGTGTGGGTGCGGATGCCGCGCTCGCGCAGCTTCGTCACCACGTCGGGCGCGGCCATCCCCTCGACGGTGAGGGAGACGAGCCCCTCGCGCCGCGGGTTGTCGATGCCGCCCAGCACCGTCACGCCGTCCATGTCCTTCAGCCCCTTGATGTTGCCGACGCCGTGGATCATCGCGTCGGTCAGGCGCTGCTCGTGGTCGTGGATCGCCTCGCCGGCGGCCACGATCCGCTTGCGGCGGTCCGTCTCGTCCGAGACCTCGCCGCCCAGCCAGTCGAAGTAGTCCACCACGTCCGAGAAGGTGACGTAGGCGCCGGTGTCGCGGGTGCCGAACTCCCACGGGTTCCCGGGCGCGTCGATCAGGTGCTCGTGCCTGATCGCGTGGAGCCGCTCGGACACCCAGGCGACGCCATAGCCGTGGCGGGAGAAGACCTTGTAGGGCGAGACCACGTAGCCGTCGATGTCGTAGCTCTCGATGTCGAGGCGGCCGTGGGCTGCGTGCTGGATGCCGTCGACGATGATGATGCAGTCGGGCGCGACCTTGCGGATCTCGGCCGCGACGGCGCCGACATCCACGCCCATGCCGGTCACGGGCGAGGTGTGCAGGATCGTGGCGACCCGCGTGTCCGGCGTGACCTCGGGGGCGTAGGCCTCGGGCCCGACGCAGCCCGTGGCGTCGTCATGGGTCACGAGGATGTGCGGCTTGCCCGTCACCTCGGCCCAGTGCCGCGCGGCGCTGCGCGTCGCCGGATGCTCGAGCGTCGAGCCCAGAACGCGGCCCTCGGGCGTGCCGACGATGGCGGTGCGGATCAGCCGGAACAGGAGTTCCGTCCCGCTCTCGCCCACGAAGAACTGCCCCTTCGGCGCGTTGAAGAAGACGCGCATGTCCGCCTTCGCCTTGTCGATCAGCGCGACGAGGGCGTGCGCGGCGGGGTTGTCGCGGCCCTGGTTGTCGGGGATCGCGGCGAACTTCGCGGAGGTCTCGACCACGGAATTCAGCGTCAGCGCGCCGCCCGCGTTCTCGAAGAAGACGCGGGGCCCCTCGAAGGGGCAGGTGTCGACATGGGCGAAACGGCCGCGGATCGCGTCCATCAGGCCGGGTTTCTCGGTGAGCATTCTCGTCTCCGTCAGGTCTTCGGGTCGGGCATCTTCCACGTCGCCGTGGCATGGGCGGCGAGCTTCCCGTCCTCGCCGTAAAGCTTGCTCTCCATGAAGGAAAGGCTGCGTCCGCGGCGGGTGAAGCTGCCCTCGCAGATCACGGTGCCGCCCGTGACGGGGCGCATGAACTGCACCTTCATCTCGATCGTGGCGCCCGGCCCCGCGACCTTTGCGACGAGATGGCCCATCGAGATGTCCATCGCCGTGCACATGACCCCGCCATGGAGCGCGCCCTGCGGGTTGCGCAGCATGTCCGTCACCGGGAAGGTGAGGCGGCAGACTTGCTTTTCGGCGTCGGGCGCGTCCTCGGGCAGGTAGGCGAAGGTGAGGTCGAGGAACCGCGCGAGGAAGAAGCGCTCGAAGGCCTGCGCGTGGTCCTCGAGCGCGCGGTCGAGCCGCGCGCGCGCGTCCGCCACGTCGATCCTCGCTCCGCTCATGCCCCCACGAACTCGGGCTTGCGTTTCTCGAGGAAGGCGCGGCGGCCCTCGATGTAGTCCTGGCTGTCGAAGCAGGCTTTCACGCGGGCGTCGCATTCGGCGAGGTCGCGCTCGCTCTCGTGGGCGACGGTCTGGCCGACGATGTACTTGACCGAGGCGACGGTCATCGGCGCGTTCTCGGCGATCATGCGCGCGGTCTCCTCCGCCGTCTCGGCCACCTTGTCGTCGGGCACGACGCGGTTCACGAGGCCCATGATCCGCGCCTCCTCGGCGTCGAAGCGGCGGGCGGTGAAGAAGATCTCCTTGGCGAAGGAGGGGCCGACCACGTCCACCAGCCGCTTGATCCCCGGGTAGCCGTAGCCGAGGCCGAGCTTCGCGGCCGGAATGGCGAACTGCGAGCCCTGGCCGCAGATCCTGAGGTCGCAGGACAGCGCCAGCGCCACGCCGCCGCCGACGCAGAAGCCGTCGATCTGCGCGATGGTGGGCTTGGGGAAGGCCTCGATCATGTCGTAGACGCGCTTGGTCGTGGCGTTGTAGTGGGCCACGGCCTCCGCGCTCGCGCGCTCGCTCTCGAATTTCGAGACGTCGGCGCCCGAGACGAAGGCCTTCCCGCCCGCGCCCGAGAGGATGAGGATGCGCACCGAGGGGTCCGCCTGGAACCGCGTCACGGCCGCCTCCACCGCCTCCCACATCTCGAGCGAGACGGCGTTCCGCTTCTCGGGCTGGTTGAAGATGATGCGGGCGATCTCGCCCGACTGCTCGGTGAGGATCTTGTCGGTCATGTCGTCACGGTCCCTTGCAACGTGTCAGATGGCGCCCTGCGCCTTCATCTCGGCGATCTCGTCCTCGGTATAGCCGAGGTCGGCGAGGATCGCGGCGGTATGCTGGCCGGCCGTCGGCGGCGGCGCGGCGATGCGGCTCGGCGTGCGGCTCATGATGATCGGCTGGCCGACGAGCTCGGTCTCGCCGCGCTCCTGGCTGACGACGGGCTGGGCGAGGCCGAGGTGGCGCACCTGCGGGTTGGCGAAGACCTGGCTGATGTCGTTGATCTCGCCCGCCGGCACGCCCGCGGCGTTGAAACGGTCGATCCACTCGGCCGTCGTCGCCGTCCCGGTGATCGCCGCGATCTCGGCATTGAGCGCGTGCCGGTTCTCGGAGCGTGCGGCGGCGGTTGCGAAGCGCGGGTCGTCGCGCCAGTCGGGGCGGCCCATCGTGTCGCAGAACTTGCCCCAGATCACGTTGCCGGTGACGGCGATGTTCATGTGCCCGTCGGCGGTGCGGAACACGCCGGTCGGGATGGTCGTCGGATGGTCGTTGCCCGCCTGCCTGGGCACCACGCCGTCCATCAGCCAGCGCGCCGCCTGGAAGTCGAGCATGAAGACCTGCGCCTGGAGGAGCGAGGTCTGGATCCACTGGCCGCGCCCGGACTTCTGCCGCTCGTGGAGGGCGATCAGGATACCCTGCGCCGCGAAGAGGCCCGCGCAGAGATCCGCGATCGGGATGCCGACGCGCATCGGCCCGCGCCCGGGCTCACCGGTGATCGACATGAGCCCGCCCATCCCTTGCGCGATCTGGTCGAAGCCGGGGCGGTCGGCGAGCGGCCCGTCCTGTCCGAAGCCCGAGATCGAGGCGTAGATCAGCCCCGGATTGGTCTTCGACAGCGTGTCATAGTCGATGCAGAGCCGCGCCTTCACGTTGGGGCGGAAGTTCTCGACGATGATGTCGGCCGTGTCGGCCAGCCTGCGGAAGGCCGCGATGCCCGCCTCGGACTTGAGGTCCAGCGTGATGCTGCGCTTGTTGCGGTGGAGGTTCTGGAAGTCGGGCCCGTGGCGTGGCCCGCCGAACTGCGCCTCGTCCACCGGCGCCTCGATCTTGATGACGTCCGCGCCCCAGTCGGCAAGCTGGCGCACGCAGGTCGGTCCCGAGCGGACGCGGGTGAGGTCGAGAACCCGGAGGCCCGCAAGGGCCGTGCTGGCGGCCGCGTATCCGTCCGCCTCGGCGTCGGAAGCCACGGTTGCAGGCCTCGGGTTTGCAGGCTGTGACATTCTGCCTCCTATTGGAACCGCATCCGTGAGAGGGTGTATGCCATATGCCGTGGCAAGGCAATATGAATGTTGAATGTTGACAAAATTCCGGGCAGCGTGACACAGGGGAGTATGGGCATGAACACGGGCAAGACCATCGGCGCCAGCCGGGCGACACTCGCCTCCGAGGTGCGGCGCGAGATCGAGCGCATGATCGTCGACGGCGACCTCGCGGGCGGCGAGAAGCTGAACGAACTCGCCTTGTCCGACGCGATGGGGGTCAGCCGGGGCACCGTGCGCGAGGCGATCCGCTCGCTCGCGGATTCCGGGCTGATCGACCTCGTCGCGAACCGCGGCGCCTTCGTTCACGAGACGACCTTCGCCGAGGTGCGCAATCTCTACGAACTGCGCGGCGCGATCTTCGCCATGGCCTGCCGCGCCGCGGCCCGGCGCGTGGCGGCGGGGCAGGAGCCGAAGCTGCCCGCCCGCCTCCAGCGCAACCTCGAGGAGATGCGCGCCACCTACGGCG
>NZ_JBQLZP010000635.1:0-8767 GCF_052168335.1 Roseicyclus sp.
CTTGCCCGCACCCCGCCGGGCCGCCCTTTTTACGTGCGTCAGCGGCTAGCGGCGCGCTGATATTGGATAACAGGGGGGATATCGCCCATCACCTTGCCCGGAGACGCACGGGCCGCGACGGCGCGGCGGGGTGCGGGCAAGGTCGGAGGATGCGGTATGCTGGCAAGGTTCGGAGCGACGGTGATCGGCGCGGCGGCGGTGGTCTTCGCCATCGGCGAGATGCGCGAGGGCGGCGCGCCCGGTGATGCGGTGCCGCCCGACGCGGCGCAGGCCGAGCCGCTGCCGTCCTCCGCGATCGACCTCCTCGGCGATGCCTGGACGCTGGGCCCCGCGCCGCGCGAGGCCCGGGCGGAGCCGGTTCCGGCGCTGCGGCCGCTTGCGCGGACGGGCGCGGGAACGGGGCGGCCGGAGGCGGTGCCGAGCTCGGTTGCGGCCCCGGTTGCGGTCCATGTGCCCATGCCCCGGCCCGTGGAGGCGGTCGAGGTCGTCCGGGCAGAGGCCGCTCAGGTCGCGTCCCTGCGCCCGCTGCCGCGGCCGGCCCCGGAGATCGCCGTCGCAAGAGGCGCCGCGGCTCCGCTTGCGGTCGGCGACGTCGGCGGAATGCGGTGGGTCGTGCGCAGCCGGGGCGAGGGAAGCGTCATCGCGGAACTGCCGATCGCCGAGGCGCTGGCGCTCCTCGAGGCGCGGAGGATGCGCCCGTGATCCCGCGCGATCCCCAGATTTCGGGGGCCTCTTGCTATCGGATCGTTTGGTTTCGGCTATGGAAATGCGCTTCCGTCGGATACCCTCCACCGCGTCCCGCAGGTCAGGGTTTCCGCAATTTCGCCATGTCGTCCCCGCAGATACACCAGATTGACGGGGAAACTCAGGCGCGGTCACGCTGTCCTGCGGACCCAATCTGAGCGGCAAGGAAAGGATCCGCCTCCATGAGATACGCGTTCGCTTCGGCCATCGTCCTGAGCTGCCTCGGAGGGGCGGCGATGGCTTGTCCCGACCCCTCGCTGGGCAGCGGAAACATGCAGATCGCGCCCGGCGCGGCCGCGCAGCCGCTGTCGGTCATGGCGGGGGGCGAGAACACGCTCGACGCCTGCGGCCTCGGGATGCTCGGGACCGGGCAGTTCCGCTCGGCGCCCGATTTCAGCTTTTCCGTCACGGGAATGGCCGGCCGTGAAGTGGTCTTCGACGTCGACAGCACCTGCGATCCGGCGCTCCTGGTCAACACCGCGGACGGTCAGTGGTTGTTCAACGACGACAGCGAGGGGCTCGACCCCAGGCTGACGATCTCGGACGCGATGGCCCTCGAAGGGCGGGTCGACGTGTGGGTCGGCACCTTCTTCGGCGGCGACTGCCAGGCGACGCTGAACGTGATCAACCAGCCGATCGGCACGGTTCCCGCGCCGATGCCGGCGCCCGCACCGGCTCCGGCTCCGGCTCCCGCGCCGGCTCCCGCACCCGTGCCGGTGCCCGCGCCCGCGCCGCAGCCGGCGCCGCAGCCCGTGCCGATGCCGCTGCCCGCGGCCAACTGCCCGAACCCGACCATCGGCGGCCCGCCGATCTCGCTCAGCTCGGCGCAGCTCTTCCAGCAGCAGGCCTACACGCTGCAGGCGATGGGCAGCACCACGCGCGTCGGCGAATGCGCGGGCGTCAACGGCGGCGGCACCGCCACGGTCGCGCCGCAGACCAGCCTCTTCCTGAGCGGGATGCAGGGCTACGACCTGACGCTCAGCGTGCAGGCGTCCTGCGACACGACGCTGCTGGCCCACGGCTCGGACGGGCAGTGGTACTACGACGACGACAGCGCCGGAAACCTCCAGCCGCGGCTGACGGTCCCGTCCGCGGCGATGAACGGGCGGCTCGACCTCTGGGTCGGCACCTTCGGCGGCGACAGCTGCCCGGCGACGCTGACGCTGCAGGCCGTGGCGCAGGCCCAGCCCCTGCCGCAGCCGATCCCGCAGCCGCTGCCGATGCCGGCGCAGCCCCAGCCGGCGGGCGGTTGCCCGAACCCGAGCCTGCAGGGCATGCCGGTCTATTCGAACGGCAGCGAGCTCTACTCGCCCGACACGTTCCAGACGACGGCCATGGGGGGCGCGATGCTCGGCTCCTGCGGCCTGCCGGGGACCGGCTGGGCCAGCGCACAGCCGCAGTTCACGCTGTTCCTGAACGGAATGGAGGGCTACGGGCGCCTCGAGATCGAGGTGACCTCGCCCGGCTGCGACACCACGCTCCTGGTGCGGGACGCTTTCGGCCAGTGGCACTTCGACGATGACAGCTACGGCAACCTGCAGCCGATGCTGAACCTGCGCAACACCGCCGCCCTCAACGGCCGGGTGGACGTCTGGGTCGGCACCTACGGCAACGAGGCCTGCCAGGCGAGCGTCGAGTTCGAGACCTGGAGCTCGCCGTGACGCGGCGCCGGCTCCCATGACATGCAAGGGGGCGGCGCGTCCGCCCCCGGCACGAAGAGGAAGACAAATCCCATAATGTCTAAAGGACAGTGATCATGAAGAGTATCGTACTTGGCGCCGCCGTTCTGATCGGCGCCGCAGGCGCCGCCGCCGCCTGTCCCAACTGGCAGCTCAACGGACGGCAGACCTATTACACCACCGGCCAGGACCTCTGGTCGCCCAACAGCTACTCGGTCATCGCGGGCGGCAGCCAGTACCTGCCGAACTGCGGTTTCCAGAACGTCGGCTACGTCGTGTCCGATCCCGACTTCGAGTTCCGGATCGACGGGTTGCAGGGCTACCAGCGGCTGAACATCCGCGTGACGGGAACCTGCGACACGCTCCTGCTGGTGAACGACTCGTCGGGCCAGTGGTGGTGCAGCGAGGTTGCGAACGGGCGCGACCCCTCGATCGACATCTACAACCCCGGCAACGGGACCTGGGACATCTGGGTCGGCACCTACAACCCCCAGACCTGCTCGGCCACGCTGACGCTCGAGACGTTCTGATCGGGCCCGGCTCGCGGCCCGCCCCTGCCGGGCGGGCCATCGGCATTCCTTGCGCATCCCGTTCCGGTTGGCGGGTGCCGGCACGCGCGTTACAGTCGCGTATCCGGAGGCTGTCCCGATGACGCGCATCGCGCTTCCGGCGCTCCTGCATTTCGGTGCCGTGCGGCCACGCTGAGATCGAGACGTTCCGAGCGGCCGACGCCGCCTCGCGCGGGCCTGCGGCGTCAGTCCCGCGCGAGGCGGTAGAGACCGCCATCCGCGAAATCCGTGACGAAAAGGATGGAGCCGTCGGCGTCCACCGCGACGTCGCGGACACGGCCGACACCTTCGAGGAGCCGCTCCTCGCCCACGACGAGCCCGTCCTCGACGTCGAGCCGGACAATGGCGGAGGCGACGAGGCCCGCGATCAGGATGTCGCCCCGCCAGGCCTCGAACATGTCGCCGTCGTAGAAGACCATGCCGCCCGGCGCGATGACGGGGTCCCAGTAGTAGACGGGTTCGACGAACTCGGGCGCGTGGCGGGCCCGGCCCGAGCCGATGGGGCCGCCCCTGTACTCCACCCCGTAGGAGACGACCGGCCAGCCGAAATTGTCGCCGGGCGCGATGCGGTTGAGTTCGTCCCCGCCGGCGGGTCCATGTTCCACGGTCCAGAGTTCGCCCGTTCCGGGGTGGAGCGCCGCGCCCTGCACGTTGCGGTGGCCGAGCGACCAGATCTCGCCGCGCGCCTCCTCGCGGTCGGCGAAGGGGTTGCCGGGCGGCACCTCGCCCGAGGCGGTGACGCGCACGACCTTGCCGTAGGTGTTCCAGAGGCTCTGGGCGAGCACCCGCTCCCGCGCGGTGGCGTGGTCGCCGGTGGTCACGTAGACGATCCCCTCGGCGGCCGGCACCACGCGGCTGCCGTAGTGCATCGGCGTGGGGGAGGGCGGATCCTGCACGAAGATGTCCCGAACCTCGGTGAGCTGCGAGAAGTCCTCGGCCAGGACGGCGCGGGCAGCCGCGGTGACGGAGAGGCCGCCGCCGACCGGGCGCGCATAGGTGAGGTAGATCACGCGGTTGGTGTCGAAGGCGGGATCGACGGCCACGTCGAGGAGCCCGCCCTGTCTCTCGGCCAGCACGTCGGGCACGCCCGCGATCGGGGCGGAGACCTCGCCCCCGGGGCTGACGTGGCGCAGGCGTCCCGGCCGCTCGGTCACGAGGTAGCCCGCCCCGCCGGGCAGCACCTCGACGGCCCAGGGGTGCACGAGGCCCTCCGCCACGGTGCTCTGCGACAGGGCGATGCCGCTGTCCTGTGCGGGCGCCTCGGTCTGTTCGGGAAAGGCGGGGGTGTTGCCCGGGACGTTCTCGGCCCCCTCCGGCACGGGCTGCGCAAGCAGCGTCGCGGGCAGGGCGGCGGCGAGGAAGGCGAGGCGTGTGGGCGTCGGCATGTGCGTGTCTCCGGTCGGAGTGATCCGTCTCGGGCCGACCTAGTGCGGAAGGCGCCGCCGGAAACGCGAAAGGCCGCATCCGGGGATGCGGCCTTCCGTGTCTGGTGGCGGGAGCGGGCGGTTCAGGACCGCTCGTCCTCCGAGCCCTCGGCCTCGCGGCGAGGGGCCTCGTCGTATTCGTCGAGTTGCGCGCCGCCGATGTCGTCGAAGAGCTCGGCGATCTCGAACTCGGCCGCGGCCTCTTCCTCGGCCGCGAGTTCCTGGATCGACTTGCCCGAGGCCTGAAGTTCGGCCTCCTCGGTCGACCGGGCGACGTTGAGCACGATCCCGACCTCGACCTCGGGGTGCAGGCTGACCATGACCTTGTGCAGGCCAAGCTCCTTGATCGGGCGGGTCATCTCGATCTGCTTGCGGTCGACGGAGAAGCCCGCCTCCGTCGCGGCATCGGCCGCGTCGCGCGTCGTGACCGAGCCGTAGAGGGCGCCGGCGTCCGAGGCGGAGCGGATGATGACGAAGGTCTGCCCGTCGAGACGGGAGGCGAGCGCGTCGGCCTCCTTCTTGGTCTCGAGGTTGCGGGCCTCGAGCTGGGCCTTCTGCGCCTCGAAGGCCTTCATGTTGGCCTCGTTGGCGCGGAGGGCCTTCTTCTGGGGCAGGAGGAAATTGCGCGCGTAGCCGTCGCGGACGGACACGACCTCGCCCATCTGGCCGAGCTTGGCCACGCGTTCGAGAAGGATCACTTCCATGTCGGGCTCCTTACTTCACGCTGTAGGGCAGGAGCGCGAGGAACCGGGCGCGCTTGATCGCCTGGGCGAGCTTGCGCTGGTTCTTCGAGCCCACCGCGGTGATGCGGGAGGGGACGATCTTGCCGCGCTCGGAGATGTAGCGCTGCAGCAGACGGATGTCCTTGTAGTCGATCTGCGGCGCGCCTTCGCCCTCGAAGGGGTCGCTCTTGCGGCGGCGGAAAAACGGTTTGGCTGCCATGGTCCTGTCCTTTCCTCAGCGACGCTCGCGGCGTTCGCCGCGGTCTCCACGATCCCCGCGATCGCCCCGGTCGCCGCGATCCCCGCGGTCGCCACGGTCACGGTCGTCGCGCTTCTGCATCTGGACGGTGGGGCCTTCTTCGTGGCCGTCGACCTTCACCGTCAGGACGCGCATGACGTCGTCGTGCAGGCGCATCAGGCGCTCCATCTCCTGCACGGCGGCGGAGGGGGCGTCGGTGCGCATGTAGCCGTAGTGGCCCTTGCGGTTCTTGTTGATCTTGTAGGCCATGGTCTTGACGCCCCAGTATTCGGTGCCGACCACGTTGCCGCCGTTGTCCTTGAGGATCGTGCCGAAGTGCTCGATCAGGCCCTCGGCCTGCGCGTTGGACAGGTCCTGACGCGCGATGAACACATGCTCGTAGAGAGGCATGTCATCTCCAGTTCTGTTGCGGGCGCGTTTCAAAGGCCGGGGTCTGCATCTCCGCCACCCGGCCACGAGGGAGCACGCCGTTCACGGTGATCCGGCGGAGACCCGCGGCCTATACGCCCCGGGAGGCCGCAAGGCAAGGCCCCGGCGCATGTCGGGGGCGCAGACCGGCGCCTCCGCCATGCCGTCGCCACGATTTCGCCATCATGAGGCCATGATCGGGCAGGATCGTGTCCGTCTGCGGTCAATTTGTCGGGCCACAGTTACCATGGGCAACATTTCGGATTACCGATGATGCATTTCGCAACGTTTCTGCGGTCCGAAGCGGGTGTCGTCACCGTCGACTGGACCGTCCTCCTCGCGGCGCTGACGGGGGCGGGGATCGCCCTCGTGATCATCCTGACCGATGCGCTCTCGGTGCATTCGCACAACGTCCGGGGCGAGTTGCAGGACCCCCATTTCGACACGGGATGGGTCGACAACATCGCGATACAGTCGCCCTCTCTGGACTAGGCCGGGCGGGCGTTCTGCCGCCAAGCGGTCCTGCAAGGGACACCACGATTCCCCGTATTGGCCCAAATTCGACCATTTGGCCGGTCTATTCCCGTCTCCAAACGGTGTTCGGGCGCCATGTCCGGCCGCTGCGCCGACGAAGGGCCATCCGGGGGAAGGATAGGGGATTGTAATGGTGATCAAGCGTTTCGTGGCCGAGGAGCAGGGTGGCGTTTCCACCATCGACTGGCTCGTGCTCCTGGGTGCGCTGTCCACGGCGGGCTTCGCTCTGGTCGATGTGACCAGCGGCGCATTGCGGGACCACAGCCAGACCATTCGCGGCGAGCTTCAGGATCCGTATTTCGAGACCGCCTGGGTCGACAGTCTTCCGGTCGGGCCCTCGGGACAGGGGATGCCCGGCATCTCCCCCGGCGGCACGGTATCGAACCCGACGACGCCCGGTGGCGGCGGCCCAAACGGCAACAATGGTCACGGCAACGATGCGGACGGCAACGACAACTCCAACCCCGGCGCGTCGAACGACCCCAACGACAATACCGACGATGACGGCACCCCTCCGGGGCAGACCGATCCCGCGCCCACCGATCCGGAGCCGGAACCGCAGCCGGAGCCGGAGCCGGAGCCGACCGATCCGGGCGAAGGTGTCACCGGCGACGACGAGACGGACACGTCCGGGTCGTCCGGAGGCGGCGGCGTGACCGAGCCGGAAGGGCCCGTCGTTCCGGCGAGCAACGTCGCGGGCTGCCCCGCGCCGGACCTCTACATGGCCGAGCCCGACGTGCGTGAAGGCGAAGAGCTCGAGGAGAACCGGATCCGGCTTCGCAACCAGACGGTCGGCGGCGCCTCGACGCATCTCTCGGCGTGCCCCGGCATCAATGGCACGGGCTACTTCCACGCCAATCCGACCTACACGCTGGACCTGTCGGACATGGAGGATTTCTGGCGCCTCGAGGTCCGCCTCAACTCGAGCTGCGACACGACGCTCCTGGTGCAGGACGCGGCCGGGAACTTCCACTTCGACGACGACAGCGGGCCAGGCAACAACGGACGCGTGCGCCTGTTCAACATGGCCAACCTCGAGGGCCGCGTGAACATCTGGGTCGGAACCTACTGGAACCAGACCTGCGACGATACCGAGCTGCGCATCACGCTCGACGACTGAGCGGGACACGAGACGATCCGGAGCGCCGCGCCTGACCCGCGCGGCGCTTCGTCGTTTCGGAGGCGTTGCGCGGGGGCATCGGCTGGTCTACTTCCGGGGTCCGACGGGGCACGGTGGAGGAAGGCGCGCATGACGCTGGCATTCGTTTTTCCGGGGCAGGGCGCCCAGACCATCGGCATGGGCCGCGACCTGGCCGAGACCTGGCCCGAGGCGCGCGCGGTCTTCCAGGCGGTGGACGAGGCGCTGGGCGAGAAGCTCTCGGCGCTGATCTGGGAGGGCGAGATCGAGGCGCTGACGCTGACGCGCAACGCGCAGCCCGCGCTGATGGCGACCTCGATGGCGGTGATGGCCGCGCTGAGGGCCGAGGGCGTCGAGGTGACGGCGGCGGCCTACGTGGCGGGGCATTCGCTGGGCGAATACTCGGCGCTGGCGGCGGCGGGCGCGCTAGGGCTCGAGGATGCCGCGCGGCTTCTGCGGCTGAGGGGCGAGGCGATGCAGCAGGCGGTGGCCCCGGGCGAAGGTGCGATGGCGGCGATCCTCGGGCTCGACTTCGAGACGGTGGCCGGGATCGTGGCGGAGGCGGCCGGAGGGCAGGTCTGCGCCGCGGCGAACGACAACGACCCGGCGCAGGTCGTGGTCTCGGGCCATGCCGAGGCCGTGCTGCGGGCGGTGGAACTGGCCAAGGCCAAGGGCGCCAAGCGGGCGGTGCCGTTGCCGGTCTCCGCCCCGTTCCACTGCGCGCTGATGCAGCCCGCCGCCGAGGCGATGGCGGCGGCCCTCGAGGCCGTCGACCTGCGCGCGCCCTCGGTGCCGCTTGTGGCGAACGTCACCGCGCGCCCCGAGAGCGGTCCCGACATCATCCGGCGGCAGCTCGTCGAGCAGGTGACGGGGCGGGTCCGCTGGCGCGAGAGCGTGGCCTGGATGGCCTCGGACGGCGTGACGGAGACCTGGGAGATCGGCGCGGGCAAGGCGCTGTCGGGGATGGTCCGGCGGATCGACAGGGCGCTGGAGACGCGCGCTGTCGGCACGGCCGACGAGGTGCGGGCCGCCGCGGCCGCGCGGGGGGCCTGAGCCGATGCGGCGCGCGATGGTCTGGATCGTCGGCCTCGTGGCGCTCGTGGGCATCACGGGCGGCCTCCTGTGGTTTTCGACCGCCACCGCGGCGCGCTTCACGGTGGAGGGGGACCGGCTGCATGTCGCGGGGCAACTGACGCTGATGTCGACGGAGCGGCTGAACACGATCCTCGAGGAAAACGGCGACCTCTCGACACTTGTGCTGGGCGAGATCGGGGCGGGGAGCGACATGAC
>NZ_JBQLZP010000636.1:0-3931 GCF_052168335.1 Roseicyclus sp.
GTAGTAGAGGTTCCCGTAGCGGATCGAGAAGGCCGTGGTCCAGTCGAGGTGCGGGAAGATGCCGTAGGGCACCGCCTCGCTCCACGATCCCATCAGGATGGGACGGAACAGGCCGAGGACGAGGAACAGCCAGATGGCGGCCAGGAAGGCCCAGGCGATGTGCTTGCCCATCTTGTGCTGCGCGGCCAGCAGGTAGGTGCGGACCCACCACATCATCACCGAGATCAGGAGGAAGAAGCTCGAGATGATGTACCATCCGCCATCGTTGAGCGGCGGGAAGCTCAGGCCGTATTCCGGCCCCGGAGGCTCGAGCGCCAGCCAGAAGAGCTGACGGATGAACTCCGGGATGAACCAGTCCACCTGCGCCAGCATGTTGAAGCCGACGATGACGAACCAGAGCGTGCCGGTCGCGAGGCTGATGAGGCCGGCCCAGCCCAGGTAGATCGGGCCGAGCTGGGCGTTGCCGAACCAGCCCAGCAGCGTCGAGAAGCTCGCCTTCCTGGTCCGCTCTCCCCCAAGGATGTTCTCCTTGAGCTCGATGCCCATCTCGGGTTCGCCCTGAACCTGAACCTGGGTGAAGATGTTCTGATACTCGAAGTAGGCCATGGTTCAGTTACCTCCCACGACTGCCGGCTGCGTCGCGCCGTAGGTCTCGAGGGCGTTGCCTTCGTAGACGAGGCCCGGATCCGGCCAGATCGGCAGCTCGAGCCACCAGTTCCACCACTCGGGCCAGCCGGACGTCCAGACCGGGCCGGAGATGATGATGCAGACCGCGCTCCAGAAGCCGGCGTTCAGCGCCAGGAGCAGGCCGAGACGGTGAATGCCCAGCGTGCCGATGGAGTAGCCGATGAAGTCACGGAAGAACGTGTCCTCGTGATCCGGCGTCTTCATCTCCTCCCCCTTCTCGGGGTTGGCGGCCGAAAGGATCAGGCCGCCGTGGAGCGCGAGCGCGAAGGTCGTGGTGAAGAAGAACGTCACCGCGATCATGTGCGCCGGGTTGTAGTGGAAGTGCAGGTAGGCGTAGCCCACGTTCGAGACCCAGTCGAGGTGGCTGAAGATCCCGTAGGGGAAGCCGTGGCCCCAGGCGCCCATCAGGAGCGGGCGGAACACCACCAGCGTCACGTAGGCGAAGATGGCGAAGGCGAAGGCGAAGGGCACATGATAGCCGATGCCCAGCTTGCGGCAGATCTCGACCTCGCGCAGTGCCCAGGACACGAAGGCCCCGACCGCGCAGAAGGTGATGATCTGCCAGAGCCCGCCCTCGAGGAGCGGCGCGAAGCCCAGGCCATAGCTCAGGTCGGGCGGCGCGATGTTGATCGTCCAGGGGTTGAACGTGCCCTGCATGGCCGCGCCCCAGAAGATCAGGATTGTTCCCAGCAGCGCAAAGAAGGCTGTCGTGACCCCGAAGAAGCCCACGTAGAAGGGGCCAACCCAGAAGTCGAACAGATCGCCGCCGATCAGCGTCCCTCCGCGGACGCGGTACTTTTTCTCGAAGCTTAGCAAAGCCATGCGTCTGTCTCCGCGTATGGCGGCGTGTCCCCTATGCGGTCAGCCGTCAGTTATTCGTCCGATGGCTGCGGGCGGAACGGACCGCGCCGCCCGCAGCTTGGGTCTTGCCGTCACGAGACGTGCGGCTCGGGCGGCGTCAGCCGCCGAAGCCTGCCGTCGCGGCGGCGGACTCGAACCAGTTCAGGCCCGACGACAGAACCACCAGGTGGATCATCGCCGCGAGAAGGAACAGGAAGACGCCCTGGGCCACGAACACGCGGCGGGGGTCGAAGATGAGCCAGATCTTGTAGAACTTAGCCATGACTTATTCCCTTCTCAGAACCAGGGCGCCCAGATGTACGTGGCGAGATGAGCGACCAGGGCGACGGCCGAAAACAGCCAGAGCCCGCTCATATACACCGCGTGCAGCTCTTGCGCCTGCTCGTCGGTCAGACCTGTGAAGGACAGGTCAGCATTGTCAGCCATTAACTTTCCTCCGGAACGTTAGACTGATGCCGCGTTCCCCGCGGCCGGGCCCCGGCAAGGCCTCATTGCCCTGCCGGCATTCCACCCGCTGCGGATCGCTCCGCCGGGGGTGAATTCAGTCTCGGCTCCGGTCGTCACGCCGAGTTGAGCGTGGGTCCCTCACCTGCCAGCCGGGTCTGAAGCGGCTCTGGGCGGCGGGTTCGGGTCGTATCTCCGTCAGGCCGAGAAGATCATCGGCGTGATGATCCGCGCCTGGCTCCAGGCGCGCTTGATCGGTCCCTTGTCGGTCATGCTTCCCGTGCGGATCGCGGCCAGCGCCCAGGTCAGGGTCGCAAGCGGCAGCGTCGCGGCGAAGATGATCGCGAAGTAGATCATGAACTCCGTCTTCGGCGGCTTGTGCCGCGTGACGGGCGCGTTGGAGGTGTAGTCCGTCATGTCACTCTCCCTCGTTGAGTTCGAAGCCCGCGGGCGCAAGGCGCTCCACGGTGTCCCTGCCCACCCGCTCGGCGCCCGAGGCGAGCGCGGCCTTCTCGGCGGCGTCGCGCAGCGTCTTTGCGGCGGAAATGCGCGTCAGGATCGGATGCTCGGCGACGATCCGGTCCAGCAGCGCCTGCGCGTCCGCGTCCCAGGGGAAGTCGCGCCGGAGCGTCGTCGGCGTCGCCTCGACGCTGTCCATCTGGCTGCCGAGCGGCAGGATGTGGAACAGCGCGTCGAAGAGGCCGTTGCAGACCTCCTGCAGGATGTAGGTCGCGCCCGCATAGCCCATGAAGGGCGTGCCCGTGGCGCGCCGGATCGCGGCGCCGGGAAAGGAGGCCGGAATGAAGGCCGGCTTCGGCCCGTGTCCCGACGCCATCTCGGCGAGGTACATCTTCTCGTTGATCGAGCCCATCAGGATCAGCGGCCGCTTCTGGCTGACCAGCGCGCGCACCTGCTCGTTGTCGGTCTTCTTTCCGGCGACGCGGGCCACCGCGAAGGCGCAGGGCAGGCCGAGGTCGGTCTCGAGGAAGTTCCGCACGCCGCGGGCATAGGTCTCGTTCGCGACGATCCCGAAGCTCGCCGTCGCGAAGAAATCCTGCGTGACCGAGCGCCAGAGATCCCAGACCGGCTTGATCGTCGAGTGCTTCTCGCGCGCGATGAAGGGCTCGGGGTCGAGACCGGTCAGCTCGCCGAGCTTGCGCAGGAACTTCGTCGTGCTCTCCACGCCGATCGGCGCCTGCAGGTAGGGCTTGCCCAGCACCTCGCAGAGGCCGCGCCCGAATTCGCGGTACATGCAGATGTTGACGTCCGCGTTCACGAGGTTGCGCATCTCGGCCAGGTGGGAGCCGAGCGGCATCACCATGTTGACCTCGCAGCCGATGCCCTCGACGAGCCGCCGGATCTCGTGGAGGTCCGAGGGCATGTTGAACGTGCCGTACATCGGCCCGAGGATGTTGACGCGGGGCGCGGCGCCCTCCTCGCGCTTCTTCTCGGGCGGCATGCGGCCCTTCGTCATGCCGAACTCTGTGAAGATCCAGGTCATCGCGCGGTCCGCGCTCTCCCACTGGTCCTCGTCGATGGTGCGCGGCAGGAAGCGCTGGATGTTCGTGCCCATGGGCGTCACGCCGCCGCCGATCATCTCGGCGATGGAGCCGGTGACGACGACCGAGGGCAGCGCGGGGTCGAGCACGCCCCAGGCGCGCTTCATCGCACCCTCGGTGCCGTCGCGGCCCAGTTCCTCCTCGGCGAGGCCCGTCACCACGATGGGCAGCTCGTGCGGCGGCAGGCCGTCGGTGTAGTGCAGGACCGAGGTGACCGGCAGGTTCTCGCAGCCGACGGGCCCGTCGATGATGACCTGGAGGCCCTTGACCGCGGTGAACGCGTAGACCGAGCCCCAGTAGCCTCCCGCGCGATCGTGATCCTGGATCAGCATGCCCCTGCCCCCATCATCTTTCCGGAAATACGCCGGGGGGTCCGGGGG
>NZ_JBQLZP010000637.1:0-3411 GCF_052168335.1 Roseicyclus sp.
CGGCGCGCCCGGCTCTCGACGCTGGCGCGCGCGCCCGAGGACGCGCTCCGCGCGCTCTGGGAGGGGTGGCTCGACGGCGCGGCGGAGCCCGCGCACGAGACGCTGCGTCCGCCCGAGATCGGCACCGTGATGGTGCGCGGGCGGGCGGGCGCGAAGGGCGCGCCCTTCAACCTCGGCGAGATGACGGTGACGCGCTGCTCCGTGCGCCTGCCGGGCGGCGCGGTCGGACACGGCCATGTCCAGGGGCGCAGCCGCGAAGCCGCGCGCATCGCCGCGCTGATCGACGCGCTGTCCGAGGCGGGGCAGGCGCGCGCGCTCGAGACGGCCATCCTCGCCCCGCTCCGGCGCGAGGCCGAGGCGCGGCGCGCCGAACGCGCGGCGAAGGCTGCCGCCACGAAGGTCGAGTTCTTCACCATGGTCCGGGGGGACAACGCATGATCGCGACCCATCTCGACGGCGGGTTCGCCGATCCGCCCCGCGAGGCGGCCCATGCCTTCCGCGCCGCGCTCACCGCGCTCTCGCGTCCCGGCCGGATCGCGCGGATCCAGGGCGCCGCGCCGCCCGCGCCGTGCTCGCCCGCCGCGGGGGCGCTGATCCTGACGCTCTGCGACACGACCACGCCGCTGCACCTCGCGCCCTCGCACGACACCGAGGGCTTGCGCGGCTGGATCGCCTTCCACACCGGTGCGCCCCTCGCGGAGGCGGAGAAGGCCACCTTCGCGCTCGGCACCTGGGAGGCGCTGCACCCCGTCGCGCGGTTCTCGCCCGGCACGCCGGAATACCCCGACCGCGCGGCGACGCTGATCGTGGAGATGGCGGCGCTGACCCCCTCCGGCGCGCGGCTGACCGGCCCCGGCATCGAGACGGAGGCGCGGCTCTCTCTGCCCGAGACGGAGGCGTTCCGGCGCAACCGGACGCGCTTCCCGCTGGGCTTCGACTGCTTCCTCACCTGCGGCGATGCGGTCGCGGGCCTGCCGCGCTCCACGAAGGTCGGGGAGGACTGAGCCATGTATGTCGCGGTCAAGGGCGGCGAACGCGCCATCGACAACGCCCATGCCTGGCTCGCCGAGGAGCGCCGCGGCGATCCCTCCGTGGCCGAGCTCTCCATCGCGCAGATCCGCGAGCAGCTCCGCCTCGCGGTCAACCGGGTCATGGCCGAGGGCTCGCTCTACGATCCCGACCTCGCCGCGCTCGCCATCAAGCAGGCGCGCGGCGACCTGATCGAGGCGGTCTTCCTGATCCGCGCCTACCGCACGACGCTGCCGCGCTTCGGCGCCTCGCGCCCGGTGGACACCGGCGCCATGGCCTGCGACCGGCGCATCTCGGCGACCTTCAAGGACCTCCCCGGCGGGCAGGTGCTGGGCCCGACCTTCGACTATACCCACCGCCTGCTGGACTTCGCGCTGGCCGCCGAGGGCCTCGAGGTGCCCGCGCCCGCGACGGGAGAGGCGGCGGACCGGCCGATGCCGCACGTGACCGACTTCCTCGCCCGCGAGGACCTGATCCAGCCCGAGCCCGAAGGCCCGGAGACGCCGCGCGACCTGACGCGCGAACCGCTCGACTTCCCCGCCGACCGGCCGCTGCGCCTCCAGGCGCTGACGCGCGGCGACGAGGGCTTCGTGCTGTCGATGGCCTATTCGACGCAGCGCGGCTATGGCCGGAACCATCCCTTCGTGGGCGAGCTCCGCATCGGCGCGGTGCCCGTCGAGATGGACATCCCCGAGCTCGGCTTCGCCATCGACCTGGGCGAGGTCGTCCTGACCGAATGCGAGACGGTGAACCAGTTCGCCGGCTCGAAGACGGAACCGCCGCAATTCACCCGCGGCTACGGTCTCGTCTTCGGCCAGACCGAGCGCAAGGCGATCTCCATGGCGCTCGTCGACCGGGCGCTGCGCTGGGAGGACCTCGGCGAGGACAATGTCGGCGCGCCTGCGCAGGACGCGGAGTTCGTGCTCTACCACTCGGACAACGTGCAGGCGACGGGCTTTCTCGAGCACATCAAGCTGCCGCACTACGTCGACTTCCAGTCGGAGCTGGAACTGATCCGGAGGCTGCGGGCCGAGGCGACGGCCGCCGCGCGGCAGGAGGCGGCCGAATGAGGGGCGGGTGCGAATTTTCGTACGAAAATTCGGCGGGGGCGGCCGGGGCGCGTCAGTCGCCGCCGTCCCCGTCGCCGTCGCCCTCGGCATCCCAGTCCTCGCGCGGGTCCTTCGTGGAGCGGCGCGGCGTGCCGTCGATCTCGATCCAGACGTACCAGGTCGTCTCCCCGTCGTTTTCGATGCGCAGGGTCCGGCGGCGGCGCCAGCGAACCCAGGCCGTGTGGATCGCGACGAGCCCGAAGATCGGGAAGAGAAGTGCGAGCGCGCGTTCCCATGGCGCGAGATCGCCCATGTTCGGCAGGATCAGAACCGCACTGAGCAATGTGAAGAGAATGGCGAAGATCAGCGGAAACACGGCGCCGGCCCTTTTGACATGCGGCCCCGACATGGGCGCGCAATCCGGCGCCATCATGGCGATTTCGCGAGGATGACATGAGCGACACCGGCTACAACTTCGCCTATCTCGACGAGCAGACCAAGCGGATGATCCGCCGCGCGATCCTGAAAGGCGTCGCGGTGCCGGGCTACCAGGTGCCTTTCGCGAGCCGCGAGATGCCGATGCCCTATGGCTGGGGCACCGGCGGCGTGCAGGTCTCGGCCGCCTGCCTGACGCCCGAGGACACCTTCAAGGTCATCGACCAGGGGGCCGACGACACGACGAACGCGGTCTCGATCCGCCGCTTTTTCGAGAGGACGGCGGGTGTGGCGGTGACCGAGCGGACGTCGGAGGCGACGATCATCCAGACCCGTCACCGCATCCCCGAGACGCTCCTGACCGAGGACCAGAT
Organism: Roseicyclus sp.; assembly: GCF_052168335.1. Taxonomy (GTDB): domain Bacteria; phylum Pseudomonadota; class Alphaproteobacteria; order Rhodobacterales; family Rhodobacteraceae; genus Roseibacterium. The sequence goes on from NZ_JBQLZP010000637.1 coordinate 2,888, forward strand.
CCTCGTCTACCAGGTGCCGATCCCCGAGCCGCTCCGCTTCCTCGAACCCTCCGAGGTCGAGACCCGCCGGATGCACGCGCTCGAGGATTACGGGCTGATGCACGTGAAGCTCTACGAGGACATCTCGCGGCATGGCGAGATCGCGACGGCCTATGCCTACCCGGTGAAGGTCGAGGGCCGCTACGTCATGGACCCCTCGCCGATCCCGAAATTCGACAATCCCAAGCTCGAGAGCGCGGCCCTGCAGCTCTTCGGGGCGGGGCGGGAGCAGCGGATCTACGCGGTGCCGCCCTGGACGCGCGTGGTGAGCCTCGATTTCGAGGATCATCCCTTCGATCCCTCGAAGGCGCCGCACCCTTGCGCCCTCTGCGGGGCGGAGGACACCTATCTCGACGAGGTGATCACCGACGACCGGGGCGGGCGGATGTTCGTGTGTTCGGACACGGATTTCTGCGCGCAGCGCAGGGAGGACGCGGCATGAGGCGGGGGCGGTATCGCCGGCAATTCCGGGCCGTTTTCGCCGG
>NZ_JBQLZP010000638.1:0-10288 GCF_052168335.1 Roseicyclus sp.
GCAGGACTACGACGCCTGGACCCCGGACTGAGCGCGCCCGCGCCGAGGGAGGCCCGATGGCCGAGCGTGACGACACAATCGCGGAGATCCTCGTGGGCGCGGCGGTCCTGGCGGTCGCGGTGGGCTTCTTCGTCTACGCCTCCTCGACCTCGGGCAGCAGCCTGCGGGGCGGCGGCGGCTACGAACTGACGGCCTCTTTCCGCTCGGCCGAGGGCGTGAGCCTCGGGACCGAGGTGCGGATGGCGGGCGTGCGCATCGGGTCGGTCACGGGCATGTCCCTCAACCCCGAGACCTTCCGCGCCGACACGACCTTCACGGTGGCCGACGGCCTCGAGATCCCCGACGATTCCGCGATCGCCATCTCCTCCGAGGGCCTTCTCGGCGGCACCTTCGTCGAGATCATCCCCGGCGGCTCGCCCTTCGTGCTGGAGCCGGGCGCCGAGATCTACGACACGCAGAGCTCGGTCAGCCTCATCACGCTCCTGATGCGCTTCGTCACCGGGGATGAAGGCTCGTGACGCTGCGCCGCCTCGCCCTCGTCGCCGTCCTAGCGGCGCTGCCTGCCGTGGCCGCGGCGCAGACCTTCGACAACTTCGAGGAATCGACGCTGCCGCCCCTGCCGGGCCAGGCGCCCGCCGACCCGAACGCGGGCGGGGATTCGCTCGATCCGCCCTGGCTGGACGGGTCGGGGCTCGGCGGGTCGGGCCTCGGCGGGTCGGGCGTGATCCTGCCCGGCACCGACAGCGGCGTGATGCTCGAGACCAACCCGCGCGGCCAGAGCGGCGTGCGGCTCGAGACCTTCCCCGGCGTCTCGGGGCCCGTCACCTCCGTCAGCCAGCCCGCCACGCGGCAGGGCGACCGGATCACGCTGCGCGCGCTCGACCGGATGCTCGGCCGTCCGACGGACATCGAGCTGGCGGTGGGGCAGACGGTGCTCTTCGGGCGCATCGCGATCCATGTGCCGGAATGCCGGTATCCCGCCGAGAACCCGGCCTCGGACGCCTTCGCCCATGTCGAGGTGCTGGACACCGGGGGCAACACGCTGTTCGACGGCTGGATGGTCGCCTCCTCGCCCGCGCTCAGCGCGCTCGAGCACCCGCGTTACGACGTCTGGGTGCTGAGGTGCGCGAGCACGTCCTGAGCGGGCAGGCCCACGGGCATCGCCAGGAAATCCCCCCGCGCCTCGAGCGCGTCGCGCAGCGCCTCGCGGTAGCGGGTGCGCGAGATCTCCACGGCGCCGAGGCTTTGCAGGTGCTCGGTCACGAATTGCGTGTCGAAGAGGCGGAACCCGCCGTAGTTCAGGCGCGCGATGAGCCAGGCGAGCGCGATCTTCGAGGCGTCGGTGCGCCGCGAGAACATGGATTCGCCGAACCAAGCCCCGCCCAGCACGATCCCGAAGACGCCCCCGGCGAGTTCGCCGTCCTGCCAGACCTCGACCGAGTGGGCCCGGCCCATGGAATGCAGCGACATGTAGCAGCGGTAGATGTCCGCGTTGATCCAGGTCGGATCGCGGTCGGCGCAGGCCGCCACGGTGCCGGCGAAATCCGAGTTGACCCGAACCTCGAAGCCGCCCTGCCGGATGCGCCGCGCCAGCGAGCGCGAGACGTGGAACCCGTCGAGCGGGAAGATGCCGCGCCGCTGCGGGTCGACCCAGAAGAGGGCGGGGTCGTTCGCGCCCTCGGACATGGGGAAAATGCCTGCGGCGTAGGCCCGGAGCATCAGCGAGGGGCTGAGCGGGGGCGGTGCCGGGCGATACATGTCGTGGGCCATGAGGGACAGTTAGGACGCAGGCGCAGCATTTCACCTGCCGTCCGTGAAGAATTCGTCCGCTGCCCGGCTAATGTCAGCCCATGTTGCGGGCGAGCCATGCCTCGAGCCAGTGGATCGTGTAGTCGCCCGACTGGATGTCCGGCTCCTGCAGGAGCGCGTGGAAGAGCGGCACGGTGCTGTCCACCCCGTCCACGATCAGCTCCCCCAGCGCCCGCCGGAGCCGCGCCAGCGCCTCGGGCCGGTCGCGGCCGTGGACGATCAGCTTGGCGATCAGGCTGTCGTAATAGGGCGGGATGCGGTAGCCGTCGTAGAGCGCGCTGTCCATGCGGATGCCGAGGCCGCCCGGCGCGTGGTACTGCGTGATCCGGCCCGGCGAGGGCGAGAAGTTCGGCAGCTTCTCGGCGTTTATCCTGACCTCGATGGCGTGGCCGTTGACCCTCAGATCCTCCTGCCGGAAGGACATGGGCATCCCCGCCGCGACCTGGATCTGCTCGCGCACGAGATCGACGCCGAAGACCGCCTCCGTCACCGGATGCTCCACCTGGAGGCGGGTGTTCATCTCGATGAAGTAGAATTCGCCGTCCTCGTAGAGGAACTCGATCGTGCCAGCGCCCTCGTAGCCGATCTCGGCCACGGCGCGGGCGCAGGTCTCGCCGATGCGGGCGCGCGTCTCGGGGTCGATGGCGGGGCCGGGGGCCTCCTCGAGCACCTTCTGGTGGCGTCGTTGCAGCGAACAGTCGCGCTCTCCCAGGTGGACGGCGTTGCCGCGCCCGTCGCCGAAGACCTGCACCTCGATGTGGCGGGGCCGGCCGAGATACTTCTCGATATAGACCTCGTCGTTGCCGAAGGCGGCCTTGGCCTCGGCGCGCGCGGTGCGGAAGGCGGTCTCGAGTTCGGCCTCGGTGCGGGCGAGCTTCATGCCGCGCCCGCCGCCGCCCGCCGTCGCCTTCACGATCACCGGATAGCCGATGTCGCGGGCCACGGCCTCGGCGGTCTCGTAATGTCCGACGCCGCCCGCCGAACCCGGCACGCAGGGCACGCCGAGCTTCTGCATCGTCTCCTTGGCGGTGATCTTGTCGCCCATCATGCGGATGTGCTCGGCCGAGGGGCCGATGAACTTGATCCCGTGATCCTCGACCGCCTGCACGAAGTTGGCGTTCTCGCTGAGGAAGCCGTAGCCGGGATGGATCGCCTCGGCGCCCGTGATCTCGGCGGCCGAAAGGACGGCCGCCATGCTGAGGTAGCTCTCGGAGGAGGGGGGCGGGCCGATGCAGATCGCCTCGTCGGCCATGCGCACGTGCATCGCGTCGGCGTCGGCGGTGGAATGGACGGCGACCGAGGCCACGCCCATCTCGCGCGCGGCGCGGATGACGCGGAGCGCGATCTCGCCCCGGTTGGCGATGAGGATCTTGCGGAACATGTTCCCGCTCCTCACTCGATGATCATGAGGGGCGCGCCGTATTCGACGGGGGACTTGTCCTCGACGAGGATGCGCCTGACCGTCCCGGCCCGCGGGCTCGGGATCTGGTTCATCGTCTTCATCGCCTCGATGATGAGGAGGGTCTGGCCCTCGGCCACCTTGTCGCCGACCGCGACGAAGGACTTCGCGCCGGGCTCGGGCTGGAGGTAGACGGTGCCGACCATGGGCGAGGTCACGGCGCCGGCGTGCTGGGCCGGGTCCTCGGGGGCCGCGGCGGGCGCGGGGGCAGGGGTCGCGGCGGACGTCTCTGCGAAGGGCATCGGCGCGTGGAACACCTGCGTCGCCGGGCCGGAGGCGACGTGCATCTGCCGGGCGACGCGGACGTTGAGCGAGTCGTCCTCGCCGTATTCGCGCTTGACCTGCAGTTCCGTCAGGTCGTTCTCGCGCAGCAGCTCGGCCAGCGCCCTGATGAAGGCCACGTCCTTTTCATGGGTTTTCTCGGTCATCCTCGCCTCGCCCTCGTCGCTGCCTCTGCGGAACCTGACCGGCCCTATATCGCAGAGGCAGGCGGGGGAAAAGTCCGCCCGCGCCTTCGTCAGATGGGGCCTTTCCGCCCAGGTTCCCACCCGGAGTGCCCGTTTTTTCGGCAACCGAGGACTCTTCCGGGCATCGCGCCCCGGCGGGGTCCGAACCGATAATTTACCATTTGATAAAAAACCGGACCCGTGCCAGCCTTCCCGGCAGACAGCGGCCCACAGAGCCAGCCATTCGACAGGGACCGACATGACGAACAGCCCCTTCACTCCCGGCATCGCGCCCGCCCGCCTCGACCGCGCGGAACTCGAGACGAACTTCTCCGACCTCCATCCCCCGCTCGACGGCCACGAGGCGCTGGTTGCCGCGGACCGCTGCTACTTCTGCCACGACGCGCCCTGCATCACGGCCTGCCCGACCTCCATCGACATCCCGCTCTTCATCCGGCAGATCGCGACCGGCACGCCGGAGGCGGCGGCGAAGACCATCTTCGACCAGAACATCCTCGGCGGCATGTGCGCCCGCGTCTGCCCGACCGAGACGCTCTGCGAGGAGGCCTGCGTGCGCGAGGCGGCGGAGGGCAAGCCGGTGGAGATCGGGCGCCTCCAGCGCTACGCCACCGACACGCTGATGGCGAAGGGCGTCCACCCCTACGAGCGCGCGGCGCCGACGGGCAAGACGGTCGCGGTCGTCGGCGCGGGGCCCGCGGGCCTCGCCTGCGCGCACAGGCTGGCCCTGCACGGGCACGACGTGACGGTCTTCGAGGCGAAGCCCAAGGGCGGCGGCCTCAACGAATACGGCATCGCCTACTACAAGGCCGTGGGCGGCTTCGCCGAGGCGGAGGTCGACTGGCTCATGAAGATCGGTGGCATCGCGCTGCAGACCGGGCGGCCGCTCGGCTCCGGGCTGACGCTGGCGGAGCTGCGCGAGGGCTTCGACGCGGTCTTCCTCGGCATGGGCCTCCAGGGCGTCAACGCGCTGCGGGCCAATGGCGAGACGCGCGAGGGCGTGGTGGACGCGGTCGGCTTCATCGAGGAGCTGCGCCAGGCGGGAGACCTCGCCACGCTGCCTGTGGGGCGCAACGTCGTGGTGATCGGCGGGGGCATGACCGCGATCGACGCGGCGGTGCAGTCGAAGCTCCTCGGCGCGGAAAGCGTCACGGTCCTCTACCGGCGCGGGCGCGAGGCGATGCCCGCCTCGCGCTACGAGCAGGACCTCGCGGCGTCCAAGGGCGTGCGCTTCGTGTTCAACGCGATGCCCGTCGAGATCCTCGGCAATGGCGCGGTCACGGGGGTGCGGGTGGAATACACGCGGTCCGAAGGCCGGACGCTGACGGGCACGGGCGAGACCTTCGAGATCGCCGCCGACCAGGTGCTGAAGGCGATCGGCCAGACGCTCGAGGGCGCGCCCGAGGGGCTGGAGCTCGCGGGCGGCAAGATCGCGGTCAGCGGCGCGGGGCGCACTTCGGTCCCCGGCGTCTGGGCGGGCGGCGACTGCGCTTCGGGCGGCGAGGACCTGACGGTGACGGCGGTGGCCGAGGGGCGCGACGCGGCCGAGGACATCCACGCGGCGCTGATGGGCTGACGCGATTATTCGTACGAATAATCGCAGGATGCGAATTTTCGTACGAAAATTCGGACAAGGCGAACAGGGGAGACCAGGACCATGGCAGACCTTTCCACCGACTTCCTGGGCATCAAGTCGCCCAACCCGTTCTGGCTGGCCTCCGCGCCGCCGACGGACAAGGAATACAACGTCGTCCGCGCCTTCAAGGCGGGCTGGGGCGGCGTCGTCTGGAAGACGCTCGGGCTCGACCCGCACGTGGTGAACGTGAACGGCCCGCGCTACGGTGCGGTCTGGGGTGCGGACCGGCGGCTCCTCGGGCTCAACAACATCGAGCTCATCACCGACCGCCCGCTCGAGGTGAACCTGCGCGAGATCAAGAAGGTCAAGCGCGACTGGCCCGACCGCGCCATGGTCGTCTCGCTCATGGTGCCCTGCGACGAGCAGAGCTGGAAGACGATCCTGCCCCTCGTCGAAGAGACCGGCGCCGACGGGATCGAGCTCAACTTCGGCTGCCCGCACGGCATGTCCGAGCGCGGCATGGGTTCGGCCGTGGGGCAGGTGCCGGAATACATCGAGATGGTCGCCCGCTGGTGCAAGCAGAACACAAGGATGCCGGTGATCGTGAAGCTCACGCCCAACATCACCGACATCCGCTACCCGGCGCGCGCGGCCAAGGCGGGGGGCGCGGACGCGGTCAGCCTCATCAACACGATCTCGTCGATCACGAGCGTGAACCTCGACAGCTTCTCCCCCGAGCCCTCCATCGACGGCAAGGGCTCGCACGGCGGCTATTGCGGCCCGGCGGTCAAGCCCATCGCGCTCAACATGGTGGCCGAGATCGCCCGCGATCCCGAGACGCACGGCCTGCCGATCAGCGGAATCGGCGGCGTGACCACCTGGCGCGACGCGGCCGAGTTCCTGGCGCTGGGCGCCGGCACCGTGCAGGTGTGTACGGCGGCGATGACCTACGGGTTCAAGATCGTGCAGGAGATGATCTCGGGCCTCTCCCAGTATCTCGACGAGAAGGAGATGACGCTCGACCAGCTCGTCGGGCGCGCGGTGCCCAATGTCACCGACTGGCAGTACCTGAACCTCAACTACGTCACCAAGGCGCGCATCGACCAGGACGCCTGCATCAAGTGCGGGCGCTGCTACGCCGCCTGCGAGGACACCTCGCACCAGGCGATCAGCATGTCGCCCGACCGCGTCTTCGAGGTGATCGACGCCGAATGCGTGGCCTGCAATCTCTGCGTCAACGTCTGTCCGGTCGAGAACTGCATCACGATGGAGCGGCTCGAGGCCGGCGTCGTCGACCTGCGCACCGGGCGCACCGTCTCGGACGACTACGCCAACTGGACGACGCACCCGAACAACCCCTCCGCAGCGCAGGCGGCGGAGTGAACCCGGCGCGCTCCGTGCATCGGTGCATGGAGCGCGCCATCGCCGCGCCTCGGTGACCATCCGTGCGGGCGATCCGCGTGCGCGCGCGCCGCATCGGGCGCCGAGGGGCCTGTAGCGGCAGACGTGGCCCAGGCTGCACGAGCCGCGCCGCAGGACGCCGACGCCGATCGGCCCGTCCGGCAGCCCGCCGTCCTCCGTATAGTTGGGAAGCCCCGTGTCGGGTTCCCTCCAGGCAGGCGCGCGGGATGGCGCCGCGCGCCGGTGTCGGCGTGGAGCACGGCCCAAAGGCCCGGGGCAGCTTCCGGCGGCGGCGCCCTTGCATCCCGGCGCCGCACCTGAGAGACCGCGCGCGTAACCGGCGGAGCATGAACATGGTCATCGCGAGCGAGACGCACTGGATCTGGGACAGCTGGTACGCCCATGACGGGGCGCGCTGGCACGCCTTCTTCCTGCAGGCGCCCCGGTCGCTCGGCGACCCGGAACTGCGCCACCACAACGCGCGGGTCGGGCACGCGGTGTCGGAGGATCTCGTGACGTGGGAGCACCTGGGCGAGTGCTTCGCGCCATCCGGGGGGCCGGCCTTCGACGACATGGCGATCTGGACCGGCTCCGTGGTGCGCGCGGACGGTGGCTGGCACCTCTTCTACACCGGCATATCGCGCGCCGAGGACGGGTTGGTGCAGCGGATCGGGCACGCGACCTCGGACGATCTCCACCACTGGAGACGGGTCGCGGCCGAGCCCATCCTCGACATCGCGGGCGAGGCGGCGGGCCACTACGAGGCCGACCTCCACGAGGCGCGGTGGGAGCATCGGGCCTTCCGCGACCCCTGGGTGATGCGCGATCCCGGCGGCGATGGCTGGCTCATGTTCCTGACGGCCCGCGCGAAGGGCATCGAGGAGCCGAACGCGGGCGGCGCGGTCGCGCTCGCCACCTCGCCGGACCTGCGGGAATGGACGCTTCGGCCGCCGGTCTTCACCGGGGGCTTCGGGCAGCTCGAGGTGCCGCAGGTCTTCGGGGCGGGCGGGCGGTGGTACATGCTCTTCTGCACGGCGGCGCAGCACCACGCGCGGGATACGGCCGAGGCCGCGCCGGGCGGGCCCGTCACCGGCACGCACTATCTCGTGGGGGCGGGGCCGCGCGGTCCCTGGCATCTGGCGCCGATGCCGTTCCTCGACGGCGCGCAGCCCTGCGCGCGCTACGCCGCGCGGATGCTGAAGACGCCTGACGGGCTGCGCCTGATGGGCTTCGCGGACCGGCCGGAAGGCGTCTTCGTGGGCGAGGTGATGGACCCCGCGCCGGTGGAGATCGGCCCGGAGGGCACGCTGCGCCTCGGCTAGGGGGCGAGAAGGCGGGCGAAGAGCGTCTCGAGGAAGCGCTCCGCCTCGCCGATGGGCTCGCGCTCGGGGCCGAGGACGGCACGCACCTGCACGTCGAAATCGGCGTAGTGCTGGGTCAGCGCCCAGACCGAGAAGATCAGGTGATGGGGGTCGACGGGCGCGATCCGTCCCGCCGCGATCCAGCCTCGGATCACCCCGGCCTTCTCGTCCACGAGGTCCTTGAGCTCGGTCCCCAACGCCTCGCCGATGCGGGGGGCGCCCTGCAGGATCTCGTTGGCGAAGAGGCGCGATTCGCGCGGGAAGTCGCGGCTCATCTGGAGCTTGCGGCGGACATAGGCCAGGAGCTCGCCCCTCGGGTCGCCGTCCGCGTCGAGCTCGCGCAGGGGGTCGAGCCAGGTGTCCATCAGCGCGCTCAGCAGCGCGACGTGCATCGCCTCCTTCGAGGGGAAGTAATAGAGCAGGTTCGGCTTGGACAGCCCCGCCTCCGCCGCGATCTGGTCGAGCGTCGCGCCGCGGAAACCCTGCGCCGAGAACACGTCGAGCGCCGCGTCGAGGATGGCCTTCCGGTTCTTCTTCTGGATGCGGGTGCGCGGCTTCTGGACATTCATGGGAGAGACAATGGCATCAGCCCGCGGGATCGGGCAAGCGGCCCTTTGCCGGTCGCCCAAAGCTGCGCCAACGGGGCCGAAAACGCCATCATTTGCCTTGCGATTGGGCAATGGGAGGCGTTCAATCCGTTGACTGGCACAGCGCCTCTGCTAGCGTGATCTTGACCGATTGGTCAAAACAGCCAACCCGCGATCCGGCGGCGCGCGACCGTTTCGCAAGACAGGTGAGCCCCATGGCCCTCGACCGCTCGAACCCGGTGCCGAACGACCTTTCGGCCTTCTGGATGCCCTTCACCGCGAACCGGCAGTTCAAGAAGACGCCGCGGATGTTCGTCTCCGCAGACCGGATGCACTACAAGACCGCGGACGGGCGCGAGGTGCTGGACGGGACGGCGGGCCTTTGGTGCTGCAACGCGGGCCACAACCGGCCGAAGATCGTCGAGGCGATCCAGAAGCAGGCGGCGGAACTCGACTATGCGCCCGCCTTCCAGATGGGCCACCCCAAGGCCTTCGAGCTCGCCAACCGCCTGCGCGACATGGCGCCCGAGCCCTTCGAGCACGTCTTCTTCACCAATTCCGGTTCCGAGGCGGTCGATACCGCGCTGAAGATCGCCATCGCCTACCAGCGCGCCATCGGGCAGGGGACGCGGACCCGCCTGATCGGGCGCGAGCGCGGCTATCACGGGGTGGGTTTCGGCGGCATCTCGGTCGGCGGGATCGTCAACAATCGCAAGTTCTTCGGCACATTGTTGAACGGCGTGGACCACCTGCCGCACACGCACCTGCCCGCGAAGAACGCCTTCACCCGCGGCCAGCCCGAGCATGGGGCGGAGCTTGCGGACGAGCTCGAGCGCATCGTCGCGCTGCACGGCCCCGAGACCATTGCCGCCGTGATCGTCGAGCCCATCGCGGGCTCCACCGGCGTCCTGATGCCGCCCAAGGGCTACCTCGAGCGGTTGCGCGAGATCACCCGCAAGCACGGCATCCTCCTGATCTTCGACGAGGTCATCACCGGCTTCGGGCGGATCGGCACGCCCTTCGCCGCCGATTTCTTCGATGTCATGCCCGACATGATCACCTGCGCGAAGGGCCTGACGAACGGCGTGATCCCGATGGGCGCGGTGCTCGCCACGAAGGAGATCCACGACGCCTTCATGCAGGGCCCCGAGCACATGATCGAGCTCTTCCACGGCTACACCTACTCGGGCAACCCGATCGCCTCGGCCGCCGGTCTCGCCACGCTCGAGACCTACAAGGAGGAGGGGCTCTTCGAGCGCGCGGCGGAAATCTCGTCCTACTGGGAGGACGCGGTCCACAGCCTGTCCGACTGCCCGCATGTCATCGACATCCGCAACATGGGCCTCATCGCCGGGATCGAGCTCGAGCCCATCGCGGGCGAGCCGACGAAGCGGGCCTTCTCCTGCTTCCTCGACGCCTACGAGCACGACGTGCTGATCCGGACGACGGGCGACATCATCGCGCTCTCTCCGCCGCTGATCATCGAGAAGGCGCATATCGACACGCTGTTCGGGACGCTGCGCGACGTGCTGAAGCGCGTGAACTGAAGAAGACGAGGGGACGGAAGGCATGGCCGCACAGGCCCGGAACCTGAGGATCAACGGCGAGCGCCTCTGGGACTCGCTCATGGA
>NZ_JBQLZP010000639.1:0-3998 GCF_052168335.1 Roseicyclus sp.
TGCGGCGCGCCGTATTTCTCCTCCGCCGCCGAACTCATCGGCAGGCGCGAGGTTTCCTCGCCCGTGATCCCGTCCCGGCTGATGCGGAACGTGGGGCGTGCCGCGCTGTCGCGCAGGTAGGATCCGACGCCCATCTGGTCGAGGGCGAAGACGGCGTTCGGCGTCAGGTTGATGTCCGCGCCGACCCGGTTGATCGACCGCGCCTTCTCGAACACCCGCACGTCATGACCGGAACGATGGAGCGCAATGGCCGCGCAAAGCCCGCCGATGCCGCCGCCACATATGCCGATCGAAAGCGCCACACCGTCCCCTTCAAGCTTGCAATGTGTTCTATATTGAACTATCTGTTCAAAGGTAGGCCATCAGCCCGTGCGCGGTCAACAGATTTCCATCGCGCGACGCGGCGGGCGACCGATGCGATCAACGCCGTGCGACAGGACACAGCCCGATGGACGACACGACATCCCGGACCAACTATTCCGTCCCGCCGGTCGAGCGCGCATTGAAGCTTCTGCACTACATCGGCGACGGCCAGCGGGCGCGGAACCTGTCCACGGTGTCGCGCGATCTGGGGATCAACCGAACGACACTGATCCGTCTGATCCACACCCTGGTCGAGCACCGCATGATCGAGGAACTGGAAGACGGCGGCGGGTATCGCCTCGGCGCGGGGCTGGTCAGCCTGGGCGCGCAAGCCATCGAGGGGCGCGATATCGTGCACGTCTGCCGGCCCATCCTGCGCGACCTGTGCCTTGCGACCGGCATGTCGGCGCATCTGGGCGTGCTGGACGGGCGCGACATCATCTACCTGGGACGCGAGGCCCCCAATTCGCACCTCGTCAGCAACGTGCGCACGGGGTCGCGGCTGCCGGCACACGCCTCGTCCATCGGGCGGGCGATCCTCGCCGAATTCTCCGACGCGCGACTGCGGCAGATCTTCACCGGCGATCCGCCCGCGCAGGCGACGGACAAGACCCCCCGGACGCTCGAGGGGATCCTCGCCCAGGCCCACAACGACAAGGCGGCGGGTTTCGCCTGGAGCGTCGGCAATTTCGAGGCCGGCATCGGGTCCTGCGCGGCGGCGGTCTTCGATCATTCGGGTCAGGTCGTGGGCGGCATCAACGTCTCGGGCCCCGAGGCGCGTTTCGCGGATCGCGATCCGGCCCTGATCGACGCCGTCACGTCTGCGGCGCGGGACGCCTCGCGGGCTCTGGGATATTCGAGGCGCTAGGGCCATCGGGCCCATGGATGCGGGCGGCCGGACATGTCCTCGTAGATCGACTTCTGGCGCTGGTAGGCGCGCAGGCCCTCGCGGCCCTTCTCGCGGCCCACCCCGCTGTCGCCATCGCCGCCGAAGGGCGTCGAGATCGAGAACTGCTTGTAGGTGTTGATCCAGACGGTCCCGGCCCGAATGGCCCGGGCGACGCGCTGGCAGCGGCGATGATCCGAGGACCAGATCCCGCAGGCCAGCCCGTAGTCGTTGTCATTGCCCTGCGCGATGACATCGGCCTCGTCCTCGAAGGGCATGACGACGAGGACGGGGCCGAAGATCTCTTCCCGGCAGGTCCGGGCCGCGTTGCTCAGCCCCGAGATGATCGTCGGCTCGAAATAGGCCCCCGCCTGCAGCGCCATCTCCGCGGGCGGAGCCCCTCCGCACAGGATCGTGCCGCCTTCCTCGCGCGCCAGGTCCACGTAGCGCGCCACGCTGTCGCGATGCTCGGGGTGGATCAGCGAGGACACCTGCGTGGCCGCGTCGAACGGATGGCCGACGACGAGGGCCCGCGTCGCCGTCACCAGCCGCTCGACGAAGGCGTCGTGAATGCTGCGCTGCACGAACAGGCGCGAGCCCGCGATGCAGCTCTGGCCCGAGGACGAGAAGATGCCGAACAGGATGCCCGCGATCGCAAGGTCGATGTCGCAATCCTCGAACACGATCGTGGGGGACTTGCCGCCGAGCTCCAGCGAAATGGGCATCAGCTTTTCGGCCGCCGCATGGGCCAGCCTGCGGCCCGTCGACGTGCCGCCGGTGAAGGAGACCTTGGCGATGTCGCGGTGTTCGACAAGCAGGTTGCCCACCTCGCGCCCCGAGCCGGGCAGGACCGAAAGCAACCCCTGCGGCAGACCCGCCTCCTCGGCGATGCGCGCCAGCTCGAGGCTGACGAGCGGCGACCAGCTGGCGGGCTTCAGCAGCACCGCGTTGCCCGCCGCAAGTGCGGGCGCGACCTTCTGGGCGTCGGACGCGATCGGCGAGTTCCACGGCGTGATCGCGGCCACCAGCCCCAGCGGCTCGTGGATCGAGGCGGTCGTGTAGTCGCCGCGCGGCACGGTCAGCAGATCGTCCATGGTTTCGGCCACCGCCGCGAAATAGCGAAAGGTGGCAGCGGCCGAGGCGGCCAGTGCGCGGGTCTCCGTCAACGTCTTGGAGGTGTCGCGGCTCTGGACCCAGGCGATGCGCTCGATCCCGGCGGCGAGACCCTGCGAGATGCGATGGAGGACCGTCGCCCGCTCATGGGGCCTGAGGGCGGCCCAGGCCGGCTGCGCGTCGCGTGCACGGGCGATGGCCTCCTCGACATCCTCGGCGGACGCACCGGAAATCGTCGCGTTCACGCTGCCGTCGGCCGCGAACTGCGAGGTGATCGGCGCGCCGCGTCCTCGCTGCCAGAGGCCGCCGACGAAGATCAGATCGTCGCGAAATCGCTGCTCCATGAGGTCCTCAGATGACGATCCCGGCGTGCCGGTTCAGGACGGCGCGGGCGATGCTGTAGACGGTGGATCGGGAGGTCCTGGGATTTGACGGCGAGGGCTTGCCGGCCAGTCTCATCGTGAAGTCGAGCGCCTGCGAGGCGACGGCGAAGCTGTGGATGTTCTCGGCCGCCGCGGGATCGGCCACGAGGCTGACGGTCGTCCTGTCCATTCCGAGGCCCGCCAGCGCGAGGGTTGCCGCGACATTCGCGTTCTTCGGGAACAGGCGCGCCGCGTCCCGCGCGGTGCCTTCGAAAAAGGCGAACGGCGCGGTCAGGGCGGCCAGGTCGCACGCATCCTCGGCGGGGGTGCCGGCCCAGGCGGCGGGAGGCTTCGTGCCGGTGTAACGCACCGAGATCAGCCCCGAAAGACGCGCGGCGCCCAACGCGTCGATCCCGCCGATGGCGCCCGCGGGCACCACGCATTGCGCCCCGGTTCGGCGGGCGGCATCCTCCAGCGACGCCGCGAGCTCCGCGTCGGCCAGGGCGCCCACCGAGGCCACGACCAGATCCGTGCCGCTCTCGAGCACGTTCACCCCGAACTCCGCCACGGCTCCGTGACCGGCGCACTCGACCACCACATCGGGCAGCGTCTCGAGCAGCGCCGCGAGGTCCGAGGTGACGGACACGCGCGCGCCCGCGGCCGCCTGCACATCGGGCGCGCGGCCCGGGCGCACCAGCAGGGTCATGCGCCCGGGCGCGGCGTCCTGCGCCGACAGGATGTCGATCAGGTCGCGGGCGATCGCACCGAACCCGATGATCGCCACATGGCCGATGCTCATCACTTACCCCCTGCCGCGCCTGCCGGAGGCCCCGCGAAGGACTCCGCGAAGGGGCCGATGGCGACCATGTCGACTTCCACCATCGCGGGGCCGCTTCGACCGAACGTCGCATCCAGGGCCTGCGGGAACTCCTCGATCCGGCTGACCCGGACATGGGGCATGTCGATGGATCTGCACAGCAGCCCGAAATCGGGCGTCTTCAGCTTCGAATAATGCCGCCGCCCGCCGTACTGGGCGTCCTGGATGTTCTCGATCACGCCGTAGGCCGCGTCGTTCATCAGCACCAGGGTGATCGGCAGGTTCTCATCGACCGCCGTGATCAGCTCGGCGAGCCCAAGCTGGGCGCCACCGTCGCCGACAAGCGCGATCGTGCGCGCCTCGGCGCTCGCCGCCGCGCCGATGGCCATGGCGATCCCCTGCCCGATCCCGCCCCCGAGGGCATGAACCCCGAGGTTCGGCGCGGCGACCTGGACAT
>NZ_JBQLZP010000640.1:0-2914 GCF_052168335.1 Roseicyclus sp.
ACGATGGTCTTTGCCATGGGTCTCAGGCCTCCTCGGTGACCGCGCTCGACGCGGCGGGTGCCTCGTCGCGCTTGGGCAGGATGTCGGCCACCTTCTTGCCGCGACGGGCGGCGACCTGCCGGGGCGAGGTCTCCAGCCGCAGGCCGTCGAGGGTGGCGCGGATCATGTTGTAGGGGTTCTGCGAGCCGGTCGACTTCGCCACCACGTCCTTGATGCCGAGCATCTCGAACACGGCGCGCATCGGGCCGCCGGCGATGATGCCGGTGCCTTCCGGGGCGGTGCGCATCACGACGCGGCCGGCACCGTGATGGCCTTCCATGTCGTGGTGCAGCGTCCGGCCTTCCTTGAGCGGCACGCGGATCAGGTTGCGCTTGGCCTGCTCGGTCGCCTTGCGGATCGCCTCGGGCACCTCTTTCGCCTTGCCCTTGCCGAAGCCGACGCGGCCGCGCTGGTCGCCCACGACGACGAGCGCCGCGAAGCCGAAGCGCTTGCCGCCCTTCACCGTCTTGGAGACGCGGTTGATCGCCACGAGGCGGTCGGCGAATTCCGGGGTTTCCTCGCGCTCTTCGCGGCGGCGGCCCCGGCCGCGTTCACGCTGTTCACGTTCTGCCATGGGATGGCATCCTTCTTGTCGGGGCGCCGCGAAGCGCCGGTTGGGTCAACCGCGGTGGGCAGGGCCCCCCGGTCATCGAGACCCGGCATCCGGGTCTTCGCGTGGGAAAGGCGGGACATGTCCCGCCCTACGCCGGTGTTGCATGGCGGGACGGATCCCGCCACGCCTCAGAACTTCAGCCCGCCCTCGCGCGCGGCGTCGGCAAGCGCCTTCACCCGGCCGTGGAACAGGTAGCCGCCGCGGTCGAAGTAGCACTCCTCGACGCCGGCCTTCCTGGCGCGCTCGGCGATCGCGGCGCCCACCTTGGCGGCGGCCTCCACGTTGTTCTTGCCGATCACGCCCAGCGACTGCTCGAGCGACGAGGCGGAGGCCAGGGTGCGGCCCTCGGCGTCGTCGATCAGCTGGACGCTGATGTTCTTGTTCGAGCGGTGGACCGACAGGCGCGGACGCCCGTTGGCCAGATCCCGCAACTTGTTCCGGGTGCGCAGGCGGCGCTTCTGGAACAGCTCTCTCTTGCTCAGTGCCATTTTCGCCAGCCCTTACTTCTTCTTGCCTTCCTTGCGGAAGATGTACTCGCCCTTGTAGCGGATGCCCTTGCCCTTGTAGGGCTCGGGGGCGCGCCACTCGCGGATGTTCGCGGCGACCTGGCCGACCAGCTGCTGATCGGTGCCCTCGACCACGACCTCGGTGTTCTTCGGGGTCGTCACGGTGACGCCCGCCGGAACCTGGAAGTCGACGTCGTGGCTGTAGCCGAGCGCGAGCTTCAGGACGTTGCCCTGCGAGGTCGCGCGGTAGCCGACGCCCTGGATCTCGAGCTCCTTCTTGAAGCCGTCGGTCACGCCGACCACCAGGTTCTGGACCATGGTGCGCGACATGCCCCACTGCTGCCGGGCGCGCTTGGACTTGCCGCGCGGCGTCACCGTCACGGCGCCGTCCGCGACGGCGAGCGTCACGTCGTCGGTCGCGGTGAAGCTGCGGGTGCCCTTGGGCCCCTTCACCTCGATGGTCTGGCCGGAGACGGAGGCGGACACCCCCGACGGCAGCTCGACCGGTTTCTTCCCAATACGAGACATGTGCCGTTCCTCCTCAGAACACGGTGCAGAGCACTTCGCCGCCGACATTGGCGGAGCGTGCCGCCGCGTCGGACATCACGCCGCGCGAGGTGGAGACGATCGACACGCCGAGGCCCTGGCGGACCTGCGGGATGTCGCCCACGCTCATGTAGACGCGGCGGCCGGGCTTGGAGACGCGCTTGATCTCGCGGATGACCGGCGTGCCCTCGTAGTACTTCAGGCTGATCTCGAAGGCCGGGTGGCCCTTGTCATCGGTCGCCGGCTCGTAGCCGCGGATGTAGCCTTCGTCCGCGAGCACGTCGAGGACGCGGGCGCGCTGCTTGGAGGCAGGCGTCATCACCGTGGACTTGCCGCGCATCTGCGCGTTGCGGATCCGGGTGAGCATATCGCCAAGAGGATCGTTCATTCCCAGTCCTCCTTACCAGCTCGACTTGACCATGCCGGGGATCTGGCCGTTCGAGGCCAGGTCGCGGAGCATGATCCGGGAGATGCGCAGCTTGCGGTAGTACGCGCGGGGGCGTCCCGTCAGCTGGCACCGGTTGTGAAGCCGCGAGGGCGAGGAGTTGCGGGGCAGTTTCGCCAGCTTGAGGCGTGCCTTGAACCGCTCTTCCATCGGCTTCGATTCGTCGTTCGCGATCTCCTTGAGCGCCGCGCGCTTGGCGGCGTACTGGGCCACCAGCTTCTGACGCTTGAGTTCGCGCTGAACCATGGAAACTTTTGCCATGTGTCTCTTTCCTCTCGCGTCAGGCGTTGAAGGGCATGTTGAAGTGCTTGAGCAGCGACTTCGCCTCGGCGTCGGACTTCGCGTTGGTCACGATGATGACGTCGATGCCCCAGACCTCGTCGACCTTGTCGAAGTTGATCTCGGGGAACACGATGTGCTCCTTGATCCCCATCGCGAAGTTGCCGCGCCCGTCGAACGAGGGCTTCACGCCGCGGAAGTCCCGGATGCGGGGCATCGCCACGGTGATCAGGCGGTCGAGGAAGTCGTACATGCGGTCGCCGCGCAGCGTGACCTTCGCGCCGAGGGTCATTCCCTCGCGGACGCGGAAGCCGGCGATCGACTTCTTCGCCATCGTCGGCACGGCCTGCTGGCCGGAGATCGCGGTCAGGTCCTCGACGGCGGCCTTGGCCTTCTTCGAGTCGCGCACCGATTCCGCGCCGCAGCCGATGTTGAGAACGATCTTCTCGAGGCGCGGGATCTGCATGTCGTTGGTGTAGCCGAACT
>NZ_JBQLZP010000641.1:0-1065 GCF_052168335.1 Roseicyclus sp.
CCTTCAGGAGGGCGTTGGCGGCGTTCGGGTTCATCTCGTCCGCGGCGTCGACGATGACGACGCGCCGCCGCCCGGCCTCGCCGGAGAGGTTGAAGAAGCCCTTGAGCCGCCGCACGTCCTCGACCCGGATGACGTCGCTCAGCGCCTTGCCGTCCTCGCGCGGGCTCCGCCGGATGAGGCAGACCGAGGGCTCGGAGAGCGCGCGGATGCGGCGGGCGACGGGGTGCTCGGGGTCGATGTCGAGGCGCGTCGCGGGGGGCGGCGCGAAGAGGGCGTCGCCCTCGGCGGGCGGATGGGCGAGGAGGTGGCGCGCGGCGCGCCAGGCGAAGGTGGCCTTGCCGACGCCGCGCGGGCCGGTGAGGAGCCAGCCATGGGGCAGGCG
Source organism: Roseicyclus sp. (assembly GCF_052168335.1). Classification (GTDB taxonomy): domain Bacteria; phylum Pseudomonadota; class Alphaproteobacteria; order Rhodobacterales; family Rhodobacteraceae; genus Roseibacterium. Next base: position 383 of record NZ_JBQLZP010000641.1, read on the forward strand.
GCCCGAATTGAGCGCCGCGAGGAACGCGGCCTCGGCGGCGTCCTGTCCGAAGAGGCGGATCGTCTCGCGCGGGTGGGGCGCGCCCGGGATGCGGTCGGGTTCGGGGAGGGTGTCGTCGGTCATCGGCAAAGGGTCTAGCACGGGGTGGACGGTTCCGCGAGGGCGCCCGGAACGCGCGCGTTCCGGGCCGGAAATGCCGGCATTTCCGGCCCGTTTTCCGTGGCGGAAAACGGCGCGGCTAAAGCCGCGCGTCCACCGCCTCGGCGATCCGCTCCGCCACCCTGTCGGGGGCCTCGGAGGCATCGATCACCACGCAGCGGCCCTGCGCCTCGCGTGCCAGCGCGAGGAAACCCGCGCGGAGCTTCTCCTGGAAGGGCAGGCCGAACTCCTCGAAGCGGTCCTCGCCCGAACCCCGGGCGAGCCCGCGCGACAGCGCCACGCCCGGGTCCATGTCGAGGATCAGCGTCAGGTCGGGCTCGACGCCGATGGCCGCGGCGTGGATCGCGTCGACGAGGCCGCGCAGATCGCCCCGCGTCGCGCCCTGGTAGACGCGGGTGCTGTCGGCGAAGCGGTCGGTCACCACGTCGCGGCCCGCCGCGAGGGCGGGGCGGATCGTCCGCTCGAGGTGGTCGCGCCGCGCCGCGGTGAACAGCAGGATCTCCGTCTCGGGCGACCAGCGGGCG
>NZ_JBQLZP010000642.1:0-5967 GCF_052168335.1 Roseicyclus sp.
GCCGTCTTCTCCGCCCCGCAGGTGGGGCAGGTCCAGTCCTCGGGCAGCGCCGTGAAGGGCGTTCCGGGATCGATCTGGCGGAAGTCGCAGCCGCGCGCCGGGTCGTAGACGGTCCAGCAGATCTTGCACTCGAGCACCGCCTGCGGACTGAGGCCGGTGTCGGAATGGTGGTAGCCGCCCTCGAAGACGCTCATCCGATCGCCTCCAGCACCTTGAGCAGGCGGGCGCCGGAGTCGCTCAGGTCCTCGGGCGCGGCCAGCACGACCTCGGGCATGTCCGACACTTCCAGCGTGTCGAGGATCAGCGTGTCCATCGAGTTGAAGAACTGCACGCGCCAGACGCGGGCCAGCGCCGTCGCCGTCACGCGGCAATTGCCGTAGCCGCGGCTCAGGATCGTGACCGCGCCCTCGCCGAGCGCCGCGTCGAGCCAGCGCAGGTCGTCCTCGGTGTGCGGCAGGAGGGTGAAGTTCACGACATGCGGCGGGGCGCCGGGGGCCTGCGTTCTCGACTGCTCGGCAAGCTCGGCATAGATCGGCGGCGCGTTGATGACGCCGGGCCCCTTCGGTGCTTCGGCACCCCGGGCGGGGCGCAGCGGCGCGAAGGCGCGGGTGCGCAGCGCGCCCGGGATCGCGCCGACCTCGATCCTGTCGGTGCCGGGCCCGGACAGCACCCAGACACCCGCGAACCGCGTCTCCTGCACCGCGAGCGGCGGAACCCCGCGGAGCCTGGCCGAGACCTCGCCCTCGCCGAGCGTGTCGGCGACGAGCGCGCGGTTCCCGGCGTCGAGGGGGGCGAGGTCGAACTGCCGCGTGCCGCCCTCGGTCGCGATCCGCGTGCAGGCTGCGGCGACCTCCTGTATCAGCGCCAGCGCCGGTCCGACGGCGTCCGGGTTCTCGACCTCCGGCGTGTGGGGGATGAAGACGGCCATGTCCTTCGGCATGGTCATGTAGCTCAGCTCGTCCCCGCCGCCCTGGGCGAGCTGCGAGCCGGGGCCGAAACCGACGGGGGGAAGGCGGAAATCGCTGGGCATGGTCTGGCTCCGGGCTCAGGCGTCGAGGGGCTGGGTGCGGGCGGCGAGGATCTGGGCGATCCGCGCCATGTAGTCGGACCAGTCGCGCACGCGGGGCAGGGCGCCGATCTGCATCCCGTCGCGGAAGAAGATCAGCGAGGGCGTCTTGTAGACCGCGACCGCCTCGCGCGTGGCGGCCTCGATGGCGTCGTCCACCACGGCGCAGTCGAAGGCCTGCTGGAAGGCCTGCCGAAGCTCGGGCAGGATCACCGCCACATCGGTCGTCTCGAGGTTGCGGACCGGATCGCCGGGGATGAAGAGGACGTGGACGCCCGGCGCCCCGATGAAGGCGTCGCGATCGGCCTCGGTCGCGAGGCGCGGGAAGCCGAACTCGCTGGTCAGCCGGTCGATGAGGGGGTGGCTCGTCACATGCGTCTCCCTTGGGTCATGCCGTCGTCTTGCCCGCCGCCTGCGCCGCCCGGAGGTGCGGCGGAAGCTGCGGGCCGCGGGCCTCGATGTCGTCGAAGGCGTCGCCCACGCCGCCCCCGGCCATGACCGAGCGCAGCGCGCCGACGGCGGCGCGAATCCTCAGCGCCTCGTCGGGGTCGAGCACCTCGCGCGCGGTGCCGAGAAAGTTCAGGACCCAGGTGCCGGGCGGCACCGGGCCGGTGAGCGAGAGGTCGATGGCCAGCGTCTCGGCCCCGTCGCGCGCGTGGCCGAGGATGCCCTCCACCGCCACGATCTCGACGGGGATGCCGATGCACATGCGCCTAACCCTCCCGCCGGGGGAGGAAGCGCGCGTCGCCGTGGCGATAGGCGGCCTCGGCGCTCGGCCGGCCGCTCTCGTAGGCGCCGCGGCGGATGGCGGGGTCGGCCAGGTCGGGCGCGTGGGCGGTGCCGGGCCGCGCCGACACGCCCCAGTCCGCGAGCTTCTCGAGCGCGATGCCGAGCGCGGGCTCGATCTGCGCCGCCACGATGTCCCTGAGCCCGCCGCCGTAATCCTCGAGTTCCTCCGGCTGGCAGCCGATGAGGCAGAGCCGCGCGGGGCAGCAACCCATGAGCTGCGCGGTCGCGATCACGTCCTGGAAGCCCGTCTGGTGCAGGCTCATCTTCTTGGCGCCCATGAAGGCGGGAACGGCGTCGTTCTCGACCACCTTCAGCATTCCGGGCGGCAGGCCGTAATCGACCGCGTCGAAGACGAGGAGGTTCCGCGCCTCCTCGAGGAAGGGCAGGAGGTAGAGGCCCTGCGTGCCGCCGTCGAGGATGCGCACCTCCGGGCCGAAGGAATGCAGTTCGGCCAGCCGCTCGACGCAGCGCACGCCGAAGCCTTCGTCCGCCCAGAGCACGTTGCCGATACCGAGGATGAGGGTCGTCTCTGGCATCCGCACCTCCCCGTGCGTCGCCGTACTGGCCGCGTGCTTGCCGATCGCCCGCGGAACCGGTCGGTCGCTTAGCAGTAGTCGCCCGATGGTTGTATGAATTTGATCTGGATCAAATTGAGGTAGAAATCGGCGACCGCCCCGCCAACGGATACGGTCAGTGCCTGTCCACCCGCCGGAAGCGTCGCGGCGCCCGGGCCGTCTGTCCGGCCCGGGCGCCTGTCCCTCCTGTCCGCCGGATCGGGCTCAGTCCGGTCTGTCGTCCTTGAAGGTGCGGTGGCCCGAGATCATGGTCGAGACCATCGACTGCCGGGACATGATGTCCTCGCGGATCGCCGCGTAGACGTGGATCATGACGAAGACCAGGATCGCCCACATGCCGAGCTGGTGGATCGAGTGCAGCGCCTGGCTTCCGCCGACGAGCGGGATGATCCAGCCGAACATGCGGTCCGCCCAGGACCCGAGCCCCAGCCCCTCGGAATAGAGGGCGAAGCCGGTGAAGATCATGAAGGTGATCCCGAGCGTCATGAAGAAGAACATCGCGATCTGCGCCAGCGGGTTGTGGCCCACGTATTTCTTCGGCTCCCGCTCGAGGAAGAGATACCAGCGCAGCTCGAAGACGACCTCCTTCCACCAATGCATGTTCCAGACCGGCAGCACGAAGAGCTGCCGGGCGTGGTGGTTGCCCACGAAGGCCCAGTAGAGCCGCCCCAGGAAGCCGATCGTCATGATGAAGGCGGCGGCGAAATGGGCGAAGCGGATGTAGCCGAAGGTGAACTGGTGGGTCGCCTCGCCGATCATCATGGTCGGCGGGGGATTGGCGATCAGGTAGCCGGTCACGCAGAGCACGGTGATCGCGGCGGCGTTGATCCAGTGCCACAGGCGGACGGGCGCCTCGTAGACGTAGACCGAGGTGCGCCGCCGGATGCTCTCGAGGTCCGCGGCGGTGGCGTCCCCCGTCAGCCGGGCGGCGGGCAGGATGTCGAGGTCCGGCCGCGCCTGGTGGATCGAGGTCGAGCGGATCGGCTCGTCGTCGGTGGTGTCCTTCACGGCTTGTCCCTCCGCGAGGCCCCGCGGCGGCGCGCGAGGAACCCGCCGAGCGCCACGACGCAGAGCGCGGCGAGCCCCAGCGTGACCGCGAGGTGGGGCAGGTCGGCGACCCAGTGGGTCGCCGGCGACGCGTCATGGCCCGGATGGGCGAGGGCCGGGCCCGCCGCGAGACCGGCGAGGGCGAGCGTGCTGATGCGTTTCATGGGCGCTTCTCCTCAGCGGACCTTGACGGTGGTGAGCTCGTGGCCGTCGGGCGACATCACGTGCGTCGAGCAGGCGAGGCAGGGGTCGAAGCTGTGCAGCGTGCGCAGGATCTCGACCGGCTCCTCGGGGCGCTCCATCGGCGTGCCGAGCAGGCTCGCCTCGAAGGCGCCGATGTTGCCCGCGCCGTCGCGGGGGCTGCCGTTCCAGGTGGTGGGGACCACGCACTGGTAGTTCTCGATCCGTCCGCTCTCGATCGTGACCCAGTGGCCGAGCGCGCCGCGCGGCGCCTCGGTGAAACCCACGCCCCGCGTCGAGGCGGGCCATGTCGAGGGCTCCCACCGCTCGATGTTGGCGGTGCTCTCGTCGCCGTTGCGGATGTTGGTGACGAGCTTGTCGAAGAAGTGCCGCTGCAGATCGGCGCAGTACTGCGCCTCGAGCGCGCGGGCGGCCGTGCGCCCCAGCGTCGAGAACAGCGCCTCCACCGGCAGGTCCATGGTCCGGAGGAGCCCCGTGACCTGGTCGGTGATCTGCTCGTGGCCGGAGGCGTAGCCCACGATGTAGCGGGCCAGCGGGCCCACCTCCATCGCGTGACCCCGCCAGCGCGGCGCCTTGATCCACGAGTATTTCGCGGCCTCGTCGATCTCGCGGATATGGGTCCGCTCGCCGACGGTGTTGGGCCCCAGCTCGAAGCGGGCCTCGGTGACGCCGTCCCAGGGGTGCTTGCCCACGCCCGGCTCGCCGTAGTCGTACCAGGAATGGTCGACGAACTCCTGCACCTGCTCGGGGTCGCGCATGTCGACCTCGTGCACCTGGCTGAGGTCGCCGTTGATGATGGCGCCCCGCGGCAGGTGGAGCTGGCCCGCGTCGAAGTTGTTGGCGTGCTCGGGAATGTCGCCGTAGCTCAGGACCGCCTGGCTCGACAGCCCGCCGCCGTGCAGCCAGTCGCGGTAGAAGCCGCCGATGGCGATCACGTCGGGGATGTAGACGTTGCGCACGAACTCCTCGCAGAGCGTGAGGATCGAGGAGACGTGGTTCAGCCGCTCCATGTTGATCGCGCCCACGGCGCCCGCCGAATGCACGTTGATCGGGCAGGGCACGCCGCCCACCAGCCAGTTCGGATGCGGGTTCTTGCCCCCGAAGATGGTGTGGACCTTCACGATCTCCTTCTGGAGGTCGAGCGCCTCGAGATAGTGGGTCACCGCCATCAGGTCCGCCTCGGGCGGCAGCCGGTAGGCCGGATTGTCCCAGTAGCCGTTCTTGAACAGGCCGAGCTGGCCCGATTCCACGAATTGCCGCAGGCGGTTCTGGATGTCGCGGAAATAGCCGGGCGAGGACATTGGGTGGTTCGGACCCACCGTCTGCTGCAGCTCGCTGGTGGCGCGCGGATCTGCCCGCAGCGCGTTGACCGGGTTCACCCAGTCCAGCGCGTGCAGGTGGTAGAAATGCACGACGTGGTCGTGAATCTGCAGGTTGAGCTGCATGATGTTGCGGATCGAGTTCGCGTTCTCGGGGATGGCGATCCCGAGCGCGTCCTCGACCGCCCGCACGCTGGTCAGCGCGTGGGTGCCGGTGCAGACGCCGCAGATCCGCTCGGTGAAGGCCCAGGCGTCGCGCGGATCGCGGCCGCGCAGGATGACCTCGAGGCCCCGCCACATCGTGCCGGTGGAGACCGCGTTGCGGATGACGCCCTCGTCGTCGACGTTGACCTCGCAGCGCATGTGCCCCTCGATCCGCGTGACGGGATCGACGACGATGCGCCGGCCGGAATTGTCGAGCGAGAAACCGTTGGGTGTGTCGAGAACCATGGCTTACGCCTCCTCTCGGGCGGCGTCCTGCCGCTTGACCTGTGCCGACTTGAGCGCGCTGACGGCGGCATGGAGCGCGATGCCCCCGCCGACCGCGCCGGCCGCGGCCATGCCGATCTGGCCGGCATTGGCCTCGACCCCGAACTGCGTGAGGTCGGTGACGCGGTCGTAGAAGCTGCCGTGATCCCAGAAGCCGTCCTCCGAGCAGCCGATGCAGCCGTGGCCGGACTGGATGGGGAAGGACACGCCCTCGTTGAAGCCGATGGTGGAGCAGGCGTTGTAGGTGGTCGGCCCCCGGCACCCCATCTTGTAGAGGCAGTAGCCGCGCCGCGCGTTGTCGTCGTCCCAGGTCTCGACGAATTGTCCGGCGTCGAAATGGGCGCGGCGGTAGCACTTGTCGTGGATGCGCTGGCCGTAGAACATCGCGGGCCGCCCCTGCCGGTCGAGCTCGGGCAGCCGGTCGAAGGTCAGCATGTAGGTGATCACGCCCGTCATCACCTCGGCGATGGGCGGGCAGCCG
>NZ_JBQLZP010000643.1:0-1255 GCF_052168335.1 Roseicyclus sp.
GATCCACGCCGAGCCGCTCCAGCCAGGCATCGCCCGAGGCGGTGGTCTCCCACCCGCCCGGCGCCGGCCGCAGCACGCCGCGCGCCACGAGTCCCGCATGCAGGCCGACGCCAAGCCGGCCGGCGAGATGGTCCCAGCAGGTGCGCGCGGTGCGCAGCGCCTCGCCGTGCGGCCAGCGCCGCGCCGGGCGGGTGGCCTCGGCGAGGCCCATCAGCGATTCCAGGATCACCGCGACATCCTCGTCGGCGATCCGGAACCAGCGGTGCCGCCCCTGCGCGTGCACCGCGACGAGCGCGCCATCGGTCAGGGCGGCGAGATGCGCGGACGCCGTGGAGGGGGCGATCCCGGCCGCGCGCGCGAGTTCGCCCGCGGTCAGCGCCTCGCCCGCCATCAGCGCCTGGAGCATCGCCGCGCGCGCGGGATCGGCGATCAGCGCGGCGGCGGAGGCGAGGCGGGCGGGCGTGGTCATGTCGGACCTCTCCTCTCGTCTCCCTCTCCCCCCGCTCCGGCGGGGAGCCGCCGGGCCATTGCACATGCCCAGAACATTCCCCTCTCCCCCCGCCGGAGCGGGGGGAGAGGAAAAACTCTGCCATATGCGATCGCCCTGCCCCGCAAAGCGGGGGAGCGGGTCGGGGCGAGGGGCAGTGCCGCAGCGCCGATCGGGCAGGGGCGGGACGTGCGCTCATGGAGCAACCATCGCACGGTGACGGCCGGGATGGTTCGCACCGGACCGAAACGCCCGCATGCGGGCCAGCCGTCTCGCCGGGCGTGTATCATGGCGAGGAGACGCGACCGCCGGTTGGTGTAAGATCTTCCGACGCTGTCCCCCGAATGGATACGGCCCCGGGGCCGAAGCCACCGGGGCCGTTCTCAGTCCGCCGAGGCGACGGGTCAGGCCGCCTTGCGCCGCCGGGCCGCCATGCCCAGCGCGGCGAGGCCGAAGCCCAGCAGCGCCATCGTGGTCGGCTCAGGCACGCCGGTGATCTCCCTGACCAGCTTCTGCTCGACCGCCGCGGCGAAGTCGGCGAAGTTGGCGACCTGCATCACGAATGCGCCCGGACCGCCGATGACCTCGTTCGTGTAGAAGTTCAGCAGGCTCGCTCCACCGCCGATCACCAGGCCATTGATGGTAATGCCGGCCCCGACCGCCGCGTTGCGCGCGGCGATGGTGTTCGCGCCATCGTTGGTCGCGCCGTCGCCCGACACGTCCATCACCTTGCGGAGGCTGTCGAAGCCGTTATCCGCCGCGAGCAGG
>NZ_JBQLZP010000644.1:0-9444 GCF_052168335.1 Roseicyclus sp.
CGAACAGGACGCCGGTGACGAGGCCCGCCAGCAGGAGCACCGTGCCGTCGCCATAGCTCTCGATCAGGGTTTCGATCACGTTCCGGTTCCTCGACCCGCGCGGGTGCAGGGCCCGGAAACCCTAGCCGCAACAGGGAAACCCGCGTTGATGCAGGTCAAGCCGGGGTCAGAGGCCGCGCGCCGACAGGATGATCGAATCGAGCATCGCCTCGACCTCCTGCATCGGGCCCTCGGGATAGGCGCGGTGACCGATCATCACCTCGCCGTCGCGCTCGGCCACGAAGATCGAGTAGGGGCAATGGGCGAGGTTCATCGGGTCGGCCTCCATCACCCGGCGCGAGACCGCCGCCGAGCAGAAGAGGAAGATGTCGGCGTTCTCGAAGATCGTCTCGGTCGAGCCCACGTCCGCGCCCGTCCGGTTCAGCATCTCGCCCACATGGCTGACGAGATCGATCACGAGCCCGCGGTCGAGGATCGCGCTCTCGATGGCGAAGGTGGCGTCCTCGAAGCTGCCGTCGAAGTCGTAGGTGATCACGTCCTGCGCCTGCGCCGTCCCGCCCGCGAGGGCCAGGAACGCGCTCAGGAGGACGGGGAACGGAAAGGCACGCATCGCGGGGATCTCCCTTGCAGTCGGGGGGCGGACCGCCCGCCCCCCTTCTCGGTCCGTCTCAGGCGAACATGTCCTCGACGATGGCGTCATACCATCCGAGGCTTTCGCGGTAGGTCTCGGCCCGCACTTCGGCGCTTTCGCCCACCTCGCTGATGAAGCTCGAGGTCGACACGATGCCCTCGTCCGAGGCCTCGTAGGTCGCGCCCACCTTCACGCCGTCATCGGTGTCGATGAGCGACCAGCAGGTGTTGGCGAAGCGCGGCGGGAAGGCGCGGCCGTCGGTCAGCGCAGCCACGATCGCGTTCGCCGCGACCTTGGCCTGGCTGTTGGCCGAGAAGCCGGACTTCGGCATCGCGCCCTGCGCCGCGCTGTCGCCGAGGACGTGGATCTCCGGGTCGATCCGGCTCGACATGTCGTAGGCCGAGACGGGCGCCCAGTTGTCCTCGACGATGCCGGCCTGGTGGGCGATGTGGCCCGCGCGCTGCGCCGGGATCACGTTGCAGACGTCCACGTTCTCGACCACGCCGTCGATCGTCAGCGTCATGGCGGCCGGGTCCACCTCGACGTTGTCGCCGCCGAAGTCGGGGCCGATCCGGGTGATCATGCCGGAGTAGTGGCGCTGCCAGCCGTCCTCGAAAAGGGCCTGCTTGGAGTAGCTCTCCTTCGGGTCCGCGATCAGGATCTTGGCGGTCGGGTTGATGGCCTTCAGCATGTGCGCGACCATCGAGATCCGCTCGTAGGGACCGGGCGGGCAGCGGTAGGGGTTCGGCGGAGCCACCATGGCGAAGGTGCCGCCCTCGGGCATGGCCTCGACCTGCGCGCGCAGGAGCTGGGTCTGCGTGCCGCCCTTGTAGGCATGGGGCATGACGCTCTGCGAGGCGAGCGACCATCCGGGCACGCTGTCCTCGATGAAGTCGATGCCGGGGCTGAGCACGAGCCGGTCGTAGGGGACCGCGTCGCCGCCCGCCAGCCGCACGGTCTTCGTGTCGCGGTCGACGGCGGTCGCCCAGTCGTGGACGACATTGATGCCGTAGTTCGAGGCGAGGTTGCCGTAGGTATGGCCGAGATCGTCGAACTCGTAGAAGCCGCCGAGGTAGAGGTTCGAGAAGAAGCAGGTGTAGTAGGCCCGCGTCGGCTCGATCAGCGTGACGTCGATGGCGCCCTGGCTGTCGCGGGCGATGTACTTAGCGGCCGTGGCGCCGCCGGCGCCGCCGCCCACCACGACGACGCGTGGCCGCGCCTGCGCCCGGGCGATCATCGGTGTGGTCAGCGTCGCGGTCACGGCCGCCGCCGTGCCGAGGAATGTGCGTCTGTTCAAGCTCATGATCTTCCTCCCTGATTGCGCCTGTTCGCGCATTAGATACTTGCACAATACCGGGTTCTTGCGCCCGGTTCGTCCCTTTCCTTCAGTCGGCGAGCGACGCGAAATAAGCCGCGAGCGCCGCGATCTCCTCGTCGCCGAGCCGCGCGGCCAGCGTGTTCATGACCTGGTGCTGCCGCTCGCCCGAGCGGTACGCGGCGAGCCCCGCGATGAAAACCTCCGGCGGCAGGCCACGAACCGACGGGATGTCCTCGCCGCCAGCGCCGATATGGCAGGCGGTGCATTCGGAGGAGAGATACTGCCCGTAGGGCACGTCGCCCGGGATAGCTAGGATCGCGGCGACCTCCGGCGTGGGCCCGGTGTCCTCGCCCGCCTCCGCGCCGCCGCCCTCTTCTACAAGATATGCGATCAGATCCTGCCGGTCCTGCGCCGCGTTCATGCCCCGGAAGACCATCGAGGTGCCGGGCAGGAAGGACCGCGGATTGGCGAGGAACGTGTCGAGCGCCGTCTCGCTCCAGGTGCCGACCTCCGCCGACTTGTCGAGCAGCGCCTGGGAGTAGCGGTAGCCCTCGGCCCCGCCCAAGGCACGGCCGACGATGCCGTTGAGATGCGGCCCGACGCGGTTGATCGCGCCGTCGCCGATCATGTGGCAGGCGGCGCAGGGGCGGTAGAGCACCTCCCCCCGCTCGGGGTCGCCGGCGGCCGACGCACCGCCCGCGACCCCGCAGGCGGTGATGGCTATGGCGGCGATGCGCAGGGTTATGCCCATGTCACTCCGTCGTTCCGGTCGCTTGCATGTAGGCGATGACGGCCATGATGTCCTCCTCCGACCGCAGACCCTGGAAAGCCATGCGGTTGCCCGGGATGAACCCGCGCGGATCGGAAAGATAGGCCGCCAGCGTCTCCTCGTCCCAGACCATGCCGCTTTCGCCGGCCTGGCGCAACGCCGGCGAGTAGCGGAAGCCCTCGTGCGTCCCGACCGTCATGCCGATCGTGCCGTTGAGATGCGGGCCCACGCGGTTGCGCGCGCCCTCGCCGATCTCGTGGCAGGCGGCGCAGGCGCGGAAGACCGTCTCACCCTGCGCGACCAGCGCCGGGTCCGGCCCCATGGGCGATGTCTCGGCGGGCTCGGCCGAGGCCTCCTCGGCCACGTCGCTCACCGTCTCGGGCGTCACGTCGAGCACGGCGGCGCGCATGGTGATCTCCACCGGCGCGCGGCAATCGGTCATGCAGGGTTCCTGCATCAGGACGGGAAGCTCGACCGTGTCGCGGTCGTCCATGAAGAACCCGCCTTCGTTCGGCATGGGCACCTCGAGGAAGTTCTCGTTGGACAGGACGAAGTCGTCCTCGACCATGTTGTTGAGATACATGAGGTAGGCGGTGATCGCGTAGACCTCGTCGTCGGTCAGCGACTCCGCGGCGCCGTAGGGCATGGCCCGGTGGACGTAGTCCCACACGGTCGAGAGATACGGGAAGTAGGAGCCGATGGTCTTCACCGGGTCCTCGCCGTCGAGCGAGCCGAAGCCGCCCGACAGGACCGGCCAGCGACCGACCGCTTCGCCGAAGTCGCCGTGGCAGGCGGAGCAGTAGGTGACGTAGGCCTCCTCGCCCGTCCAGACGTCGCCCGAGCCCACCGGCAGGCCCTGCCCGTCAGGCCGGATGTCGATGTCCCAGGCCGCGATCTCCTCGGGCAATGCGGTGCGCCCGAGGCCGAAGCCGCCCTCGCGCGAGGGGGCCGGGGTCTCCTGCGCGAGCGCGACGATGGAGGTGGCGGCGAGCAGCGCGCCGGCTGTGAGTGCGATCCTCTGCATGGTCTTACCCGACCTCCACGTTCTCGGCCCGGCCGCTCTCGTCGATGGCCCAGGTCTGGATTCCGTTGTTGTGGTAGATGGAGTTCTCGCCCCGGAACTCGCGCAGCTGGTCCTTGGTGGGCTGCACGTAGCCGGTGGAGTCGATCGCCCGGCTCTGGAGGAGAAGCGGCCGGCCGTCCCAGTCGAACTCGTAGTAGAAACGGTGCATGGACTTGTCGAGGCTCGGCCCCGACATCCGCGCCTGGTGCCAGTTCACGCCGCCGTCGAGCGTGACGTCGACCCGCGGGATCGTGCCCCGGCCGGACCACGCCACGCCGGTGATGACGGTCGGCCCCGGCCCATGGGTGATCGGCGCCTGCGGGGATGGGTTGGTGATGACGGACTTCGCGTCCATGACCCAGGTGAAGCGCCGCGCCTCGCCGTGTTCGAGAAGGTCGGTGTATTTCGACGTCTCCTCGCGGTGGTGCCAGGGCTGGTCGCCCACCTCGATCCGGCGGAGCCACTTGACCCACATGTTGCCTTCCCAGCCGGGCACGACGAGGCGGATCGGATAGCCCTGCTCGGGGCGAAGCCGCTCGCCGTTCATGTGCGTGGCGACGAGGCAGTCGTCGAGCGCCTTCTCGAGCGGGATCGACCGCGTCATGGCGGAGGCGTCCGCGCCCTCGGGCAGGATCCAGGCCGCGTTGGTCTGAACGCCCGCCTCTTCCAGGAGAAGCCGCAGGGGAACGCCGGTGTAGACGACGTTGTGGATCATGCCGTGGGTGAACTGCACGCCGTTGAGCTGCGCGCCGCGCCACTCCATGCCGGTATTCGCCGCGCATTCGAGGAAGTAGGTCCGGTTCTCCCGCGGGAAGCGCATGATGTCTTCCATCGTGAAGACCAGCGGGTTGTCCACAAGGCCGTTGATCATCAGCCGGTGCATTCCGGGATCGATCTCGGCGATGCCGGAATGGTGCCGCTCGAAGCAGAGGCCGTTGGGCGTGATGATCCCCTCCATCTCGTGAAGGGGCGTGAAGTTGACCGAGCTGACGCTGTCGGCGGTCAGCCATTCAACGTTGCGACGCACCACGTGCGCCTCGTACTGCGAGGGCATGCCGTAGGGCCGGGCATCGACCCCATCGCCGAGATATTGCTGCCAGGGCTGCATCTCGGTGATCAGCGGGTCCGGCCCGGCCTGGGCGTGCGCCAGCCGTCCCGCGGCGAGCGCGCCCGTGGCGAGCGCGGCGCCGCCGAGGAAGCGGCGGCGGGATGACGAGAATTCCTTGTCGTCGGACATGTGCCTTCCTTTCGTCGCAGGGGCGGACGCGTCGGGCGGCCTCAGCCCCCGACCACGTCCACGCTGTTGTTCGGTTCGATCTCGACGGTGCCCTGCGCGCGGATGTGGTTCTCGAGCACCTCCCAGATCGGCGGGCCCTCGGTGCCTTCGTTCACGCTCGCCCAGCCGGCGACCACGTAGTTCCGGTCGGGCTCGATCGCCTCGCCGGTGGCCAGCAGCGTCATGTCGCTGATGCGGCTGCCCATCTGCTGGTGGATGTCGATCCGGTAGCCGAGGCCGCCGATGCGCACCATGTCGCCGCCCTGCTGGTAGTAGGGATCGGGGTTGAAGATGTTCTCGGCCACGTCCTCGAAGATCGTCTTCAGCATCTCGCCCGACATCTCGGTGCGGTAGGCGTTGGGGTAGGTCATGGCGGTGACGTTGTAGATGTCCTCGCGCGTGATCTCCTGCCCCGGCAGGATCGCGGCGCCCCAGCGGAAGCCGGGCGAAAGCGCGATCTGCGCGTCGCGCTGCGAGATGAGCGCGTTGCAGATCACGTCGTCCCAGGTGCCGTTGAAGTTGCCGCGCCGGAAGAGGAGCGAGCCCGAGGTGCCGATCACCTCGGACATCTCCGCCTCGAAGGGGGCGCGGGTCCGGGCCACGAGCGCGGCCATCTCCGCGTCCGGCGCGATCACGTCCGAGAAGATAGGGATGAGCCGGTGCGCGATGCCCTGGAGGCCGCCGTCCCGCACGTCGAGATCGACACGGCTGACGAACTTGCCGTGCGAGCCCGACGCGATGAGGAACGTGTTCCCGACCTGAAGCGGCTCGGGCAGGGCGTCGTGCGTGTGGCCCGTCAGGATCACGTCGATGCCGGGGATGTCGCGGGCGAAGCGGCGGTCGACGTCGAAGCCGTTGTGGGAGAGAAGGACAACTACCTCGGCGCCGGCCGCCCGCACCTCCTCCACCACTTCCGCGATGCGCTCGCGGCGGAGGCCGAAGGAGTATTCCGGGAACATCCACGAGGGGTTCGCGATCGGCATGTAGGGGAAGGCCTGCCCGATGACGGCGACCTGCGTGCCGCCGCGCTCGAACATGCGGTAATCATCGAAGACCGGCTCGTCCCACTCCACGTCGAAGATGTTCGCGCCGAGGAAGGCGGGGTTCAGGCCGCCGCCCTCGACGATCTCGCGGACACGCTCGGAGCCGAGGGTGAACTCCCAGTGCGAGGTCATCGCGTCGGTGCCCAGCGCGTTGAAGAGGTCGACCATGTCCTGTCCGGCGGTCCTCAGGGCGGGCAGCGAACCCTGCCAGGTGTCCCCCCCGTCGAGGAGGAGGGCGTCGGGACGCTCGGCCCGGATGGCCTTGACCACGGTGGCGATCCGGTCGAGGCCGCCCATCCGCCCGTAGCCGCGCGCCAGCGACACGAAGTCGTCGTAGGTCAGCGCGTAGTCGAGGGCCGAGCCCTTCTCGATGCCGTAGGCGGCGCGGAAAGCGTCGCCGGTCAGGTGCGGCACGACCCCCGCCGCCTCTCCGACGCCGATATTGAACTCCGGCTCGCGGAAGTAGATCGGCTGCGTCTGGGCGTGGATGTCGGTGATGTGGATCAGCGTCACGTTGCCGAAGTCGCTGGACCCGATCAGGTCGTCCTGGCTCAGCACCTGCTGCGCGGCCAGGCGCGACCAGGTCCCGAAGCCCGAGGCCCCGTAGAGCGCCGTGGTGGCCATCGCGGCCTGGACGAAATGACGGCGGGAGATCATCGATTCAACCTCAGGATTTATTCCGATTATTGAATATTTTTGGCCGCAAACCGCCCCGGTGCCGGACCGGGGCGGTTCGTCATGTCAGTTGCGGACGGCCGGTCCCTCGACGGTCAGGCCGTTGCCCCTCGAGGCGACGTAGAGCTCGAGCGCGACGAATTCCGGGCTGCCGACCGCGTAGGTCTCGCCGCGCGTGTCGCGGATGCAGCCTCGGAAACGGTTGTGGACCGAGACGAGCCCTGCGTTCCGCAGCCGGTACACCGGGAAGCCGTTGGTCATGCCCTGGCTCAGGTGGTCGGCGCGGATCAGGTTGCCGTAGTTCTGCTCGTGGCAGTTGGCGCAGCTGAGCTCGAGCTGACCGTAGCGGGTGTAGTAGATCTCCCGCCCCGCTTCCCAGGTGGACTGGGCCGGGCCGTCGATGGCCACGTCCACGACCTGCCCGCGACCGACGGAGGCGATCAGCGCGACCATGTTGATCATCTGCTGGCTGTCGTAGCCGTAGGGCTCGGCGCCCATGCGCTCGGTCTGGCACTCGATGACCTGCATCTCGACCGTCTGGACCGTTCCGTGCTCCTCGTCCCACTGGGGATAGGTGGCGCGGACCATCTCGAAGTCCTCCGGCGTGTGGCAGGAGGCGCAGCTGTTGCCTTCCGTCCCCATCACCGTCTCGAAGGCCTCGAGGCCCTGGTCGACGAAGATCATGCCGGGGTTGTCGAAATCGTCCATCTGCATTTCCTGCGTCTCGTCGGTGCGGAAGACCCACCCCGAGTAGATGCGGGAGAATACGCCCTCCAGATGCTCCGGCGGATCGGTCTCGATGACCATCTCGATCTCGCCGTTGACGATCAGTTCCTCGTCGTCGCCGATGTCGGCGCCCACGGCGCCGGCGAGCGCGATGGCCAGGGCGGCGAGCGCGCCGCCCCCGAGCAGGTTCAGTTTCCTCATGTCCGTTCTACTCCTCCCTTGCGACGGCTGGGGTCCGGCTCTCTGGCCGGTCGGATCAGCTGACGGTGATCTCGGCCGCATCCTCGTAGACGGAGCCGTCGTCGTCGTACCAGGTGAACTGGAACGTGCCGCTCTCGTTCACCGTCGCCTCGAACTGGAAGTAGGGGTTCGTGGAGATCGCAGGCTCGAGCGTGACGTCGATCACGTTCTGTCCGTTGAAGTCGCAGGTGAAGCGGTTGATGATCGACCGCGGGATCAGGTTGCCGTCCCCGTCGCGGCGCTGGCCGCTTTCCATGGGATGGCTGATGAGCGTCCGGACCGAGACGGCCTCGCCGGCGGAAGCCTCGCGGGGAACGCGGACGCGCGGGGTAACGTTGTCTGCCATGTGTCCAATCCTCCGTTGGGCTCAGCCGCCGCAGCCGCCGATGGTGACGCGCACGTTCTGGCGCGCCTGCTTGAAGGTGCCATCGGGCATGCGCGCGATGGCGATGACGTCCTGCTCGCCCGCGAGGCGGATCCGCGTCGAGGCGGTCTGGCTTGCGGAGAGCGGGCCGAAGTTGAAGGTGCAGACATCGGGGTTGGGGTTCCCGGCGGCCAGAAGCATCACGGCCTCGGCCCCGGGTGCGGAGACGTCGATGGGCACCGTGTTGCCGTTCTCGGCGATCTCGGGCGCGATCAGGGTGATCCCGTCCGACCCTGCCTCGGCGCCGCCGGTGAAGGCGTTGATGGCATCCTCGAGCGCCTCGGCCGAGGCGATCTGCGGAAGTCCGAAGAAGGCGGCGGCGGCGACGAGACCCGTGCCGACGAACTGCCTGCGTGTCAAATCCATGTGTCTGTTCTCCTCGTGGGATACGGCCGGTCAGTACTCGGTCAGCGTCATCAGGTAGGCCACGACATCCTCGACCTCCTGCGCGGTGAGCAGGGGATCGAGCGGCCCTTCCGCGGCGCGGCCGGTGAAGGCGTTGCCGGGCCGGGTGAAGCCCGAGACGCGATAGAAGGACGGCATCACGGAGTCCGGGAAGACGTTCTTCGCGTTCACGATGATACCACGAAGCGAGGCCTCTTCCCAACGGGCGCCGACGCCGTCGAGGGACGGCCCGACCTCGCCGTGAAAGGGATGCTCCTCGAGCGCGGTGACCTGGTGGCAGGCGATGCAGTTGCCGGTTCCCCGGTTCACCATGACCTCGAGCCCGCGGGCAGGGTCGCCGGGCACCCCCGTCAGCGACTGCGCGACGTCGCCGTATTCGTCCGTCGCCACGTCATCGGGCAGGATGACGTCGGCATGAAGTGCCGTCGCGGCAAAGGCAATGCCCGCCGCCATCATGGCGTGACGCTTCATTTCAGATTCCTCCCTAGGGCGAGTTCGTGCCCCTTCGCATACCGTAGACTCAAGTCCGCTTTCTTTTCAACCATACATTTTGTTTTTTGCATATGAGTCGGCGAAACCCCTGCAATATCGAGGCTTTTCATTGATCGAGGGCCCCGCTCTCTCTCAGGATGCGCGCATGGTAGGCCTGAAAGCTCTCCTCCGAGTTGTATCCCTCGTCGAGAATCCACTGCATCATGTTCCGCGTCATGCTGCGGCCGAAGGCGCCCGGCATCGTCGCGACGGCCGCCTCCATTCCGGTCATGTCCTCCGGCACGTCCTCGGGGAAGAACAGGATCGTCGGCGTGAACAGGGTGCGCCAGCGCCGCACGGCCTGGCTCTCGGTCAGGGTCTCGCCGTCGAAGTCGGTCACGTC
>NZ_JBQLZP010000645.1:0-2800 GCF_052168335.1 Roseicyclus sp.
TCACGCCGGTCAGCTGCTTGTGCCGGACCTTGGCCGACAGCTTTCCAGGGATCGCCGAGAGCGCGAAGAACCAGAAGCCGATCAGCACCAGGAGGTTCGCGATGTGCACCATGAACATCGGCGGGAACCAGACCTGCACCACCGTCGCGCTGCGGTAGCCGATGACCATGAGGACGATCGACGCGACCAGCAGAAGCGCCACGAGCCCCTTGCCGGCGTCGCCCATCTTGGCGCGCCGGGCCGGCGCCAGCCGCTTGAACCAGTGGGCTCCCGCCCAGAGCGCAATGCCCAGTATCAGCAGAACATATCCCATCAGGCCGCCTCCAGTGCCGCGATCGCCTCAGCTCGGGCGAGCGTCGCGCGGGCGGTGTCGACATGCAAGTTCTCGACGATCCTGCCGTCCACGACCGCGACGCCTTGTCCCTCCCGGACGGCCTCCTCGTACGCGGCGATCTGGCGGCGGGCGAGGGCGACCTCCTCCTCCGACGGGGCGAAGGCGGCGTTGGCGATCTCGACCTGCGCGGGGTGGATCAGCGTCTTGCCGTCGAAGCCGAAGTCGCGCCCCTCGGCGCATTCGGCGCGCAGGCCATCCTCATCGCGGAAGGCGTTGTAGACGCCGTCGACGCAGACAAGGCCATAGGCGCGCGCGGCCAGCAGGCAGAGCTGGAGCGAGGTCGTCATCGCGGCGCGCGTGCGGCTGCCGAGCTCCTTGGCGAGGTCGTTGGTGCCCATCACGAAGCCCGCCATGCGCGGCGCGGCGGCGATGGCGGCGGCGTTGAGGATGCCCGCGGGCGTCTCCATCATCGCCCAGATGGCGGTTTCCTCCGTCCCGGGCCGCGCGTCGAGCCGGCGGGCCAGCGCCTCGATGTCGGCGGCGCCGTTCACCTTGGGCAGGAGGATCGCCTGAGGCCGCGCGGCGGCAAGCGTGTCGAGATCCTCCGCGCCCCATTCGGTGTCGAGCCCGTTGATCCGCACGATCTGTCCGCGGGGCCCGTATCCGCCCCCGGCCAGCGTCTGGGCCAGCAACGTCCGGGCGGCGGGCTTCTCCTCGGCCGAGACGGCGTCCTCGAGGTCGAAGATGATCGCGTCGCAGGGAATGCCGCGCGCCTTCTCCAGCGCCCGCGGCTTCGATCCGGGGATGTAGAGGACCGAGCGGAAGGGCCGCGCGCGATGATCCATGGGTGCCTCCGTCGTGGCAGACTCTGGGTGGCGGCTGGGAAAACATGGGCGGCGCGCGAAATCAAGTTCCGAATTGCCGCGCTGCAGAAGAAGATTGTTGCGCATGCGAAGCCGGACACCATGTCGGGCTTCATGTCGCGTTAACCTTCTCCATGGCAGTCTGCCGGAGTCGCCGTCCTCCGATCGCAGGGACGGCCCCCACCGAGACGCGCGCCCGGCGCCGCTCGGCGGGGCCGCCGCGCGCGCTTCTCCAGCGCAGGACGGCACGCATGACTGACACATCTCGCCGGATCTTCACCGCCCTCCTCGCGGCCTTCGTCGTCGCGGCGATCCTTCCCTCCCGCGCCGAGGCGCAGTCGGCCTGCGGGCTCCGCGCGCAGGTCGTGGAGCGCCTTGCGTCGCGCTACGGCGAAACGCTGCGCGGCATCGGCCTCGCCGCCGACAACCGCATCCTCGAGATCTTCGCCTCCCGGGAGACCGGGACCTGGACCATCGCCGTGACCTCGCCTTCGGGGATCACCTGCCTCATCGCCACGGGACAGCACTACGAAGCCGTTCCTCCCGCACCGGAGGGCGAGCCGACCTAGCCGCCGAGCCCGAGCCCGTCCCAGAGGAGCTTCAGCCCCGTCAGCACCAGCGCCACGTATGCCACGGCGAAGAAGGCGCGCTCGGGGATCACGGCATGGGCCCGCACGCCGATGAAGGTTCCGACCAGCGCGAACGGGATGATCGCGGCCGAGGCGCCGAGCGTCGACAGCGAGAAGAGGCCGATCAGCGTGTAGATCACCGCCTTCAGCGCGTTCACCACCCAGAAGACAATCACCGAGGTGGCGTGGTAGTCGGTCTTGCCGATGCCGTCCTGCCCGAGCATGAAGACGGCGAAGGGCGGCCCGCCCGCATGGGCCACGAAGCTCGTGAAGCCCACGGCGGTTCCCGCCGCCCAGCCCTTGCGCGCGTCGAAGGGGCGGGGGCGGGGCGCGATCCATCCCCGCGTCATCGCCACCCGGTAGATGACGAAGGCCGCCGCGATCCCGCCGATCAGCACGCGGATCGCGTCGTCGGACACGACCGACAGGAGAATAGCCCCGAGCGCCAGTCCCGGCAAAGATCCGATCAGGATGGCGCGCGCCGAGGGCGCGTGCCATTTGCCCCAATAGGCGCGCACCGCCGCCACGTCGATCGCCATGAGCACCGGCAGCATCAGGGCGAGCGCCACCCCCGGCTCCACCACCACCGCGAGAATCGCGGAGCTGGCGAAGCCGAGCGAGCCGCCGAAGCCGCCCTTCGAGATTCCCGCCAGAAGCGCCGCCATCGCCGCGAGCGCGAACACCCAACCGTCGAGCACGGCCTCTCCTTTCGCCAGACTTGCCAGAGCCTTGCACCCAAGGGGCGTTCGGCACGCGCCCCATGGGGCTTTCCGCCGCGCTTGCGCAGGGCTTGCGCGGGGCGCGGGGCGCGGCTACCCCAAGCGCCGATACCAACGAGGGACTTGGAGATCAATCTCATGGCCAGACCCAAGATCGCGCTGATCGGCGCCGGACAGATCGGTGGCACGCTCGCCCATCTCGCCGCGCTGAAGGAACTGGGCGACGTCGTCCTCTTCGACATCGCCGAGGGCACC